>NZ_DATJYB010000225.1:0-5492 GCF_035499775.1 Mycobacterium sp.
CGGGGGCACTGTGGCGGCGAACGCCGCGTCGAATGCGCTTGCCGCCGCCCTTGCCTGGGCCGCGGTCTGCAGCGCTTGTGCCGCAGTGGTATTCAGCCATGTCAGGTAGGGAGCGGTCGCGGCCAGCATCGACACCGATGCTGGTCCCAGCCAGGATTCACTCGCCAACAGCGAGATGACCTCCCCGCAGCGGCCTGCGACAGCGTGGTCGGGCACAGCGAGTTGGGCCGAGCACACCCGCCGCCCCGATCAGCAGCAACGCCAGCACGGCTACGGCAACGCCGGACCGCGACCGTGGTCGTCGCCGATACGCTTCCACCCTGGTAATATACCCTACACCCGTATGGTGTAAAGTCGGCTTGCCGCACATCCGCAAAGATGAGACGAAGAAAGACGCGACGTCGACCTAGGTGGAGTCGTACGGTGTACATGCGCTGCGGAGACTGTGACCCCCCGAGGGAAGGGACAAGTATGACGCAAACCAGCGAGCCTCCGGCTGTCTTGAGGCGCCATCAGGTCGTCATCGTCGGAAGCGGATTTGGCGGGCTGAATGCGGCCAAGTCGCTCAAACGAGCCGACGTCGACGTCACCCTGATCTCGAAGACGACCACCCACCTGTTCCAGCCGCTGCTGTATCAGGTTGCGACCGGAATCCTGTCCGAGGGCGATATCGCCCCGACCACCCGTCTGGTCCTGCGCAAGCAGAAGAACGTGCGGGTTCTGCTCGGCGATGTCAACGCGATCGACCTGAAGGCAAAGACGGTCACCTCGAAGTTGATGGACATGGAGACGGTGACGCCATACGACAGTCTCATCGTGGCCGCCGGCGCCCAGCAGTCCTACTTCGGCAACGACCATTTCGCCACCTTCGCGCCGGGCATGAAGACCATCGACGACGCGCTGGAGCTGCGCGGCCGCATCCTCGGCGCGTTCGAGGCCGCCGAGGTGAGCACCGATCCGGCAGAGCGCCAACGGCGCTTGACCTTCGTGGTGGTCGGTGCCGGACCCACCGGTGTCGAGGTGGCCGGGCAGATCGTCGAACTGGCCGAGCGCACGCTGGCGGGCGCCTTCCGAACCATTACACCCAGCGAGTGCCGGGTGATCCTGCTCGACGCCGCGCCCGCGGTGTTACCGCCGATGGGCCCGAAGCTGGGTCTCAAGGCACAAAAGCGGCTGGAAAAGATGGACGTCGAAATTCAGCTCAACGCGATGGTGAGCGCCGTCGACTACAAAGGCATCAGCATCAAGGAGAAGGACGGCACCGAACGCCGCATCGAATGCGCGTGCAAGGTGTGGGCGGCGGGCGTGCAAGGTAGCTCGCTGGGCAAGATGATTGCCGAGCAGTCCGACGGGACCGAGACCGACCGCGCCGGACGAGTAGTTGTCGAACCCGACCTCAGCGTCAAGGGACACCCGCACGTCTTCGTCGTCGGTGATCTGATGTCGGTGCCCGGGGTGCCCGGGATGGCACAGGGCGCGATCCAAGGCGCGCACTACGCCACCAAGCTGATCAAGAACACCGTGAAGGGCAAGGACGATGCGGCGAACCGCGCGCCGTTCAAGTACCTGAACAAGGGCAGCATGGCGACGATCTCGCGGAACAGCGCCGTCGCGCAGGTCGGCAAGCTGGAGTTCAGCGGCTACTTCGCCTGGCTGGCCTGGCTGGTGCTGCACCTGTATTACCTGGTCGGCCACCGCAACCGGATCGCCGCCCTATTCTCCTGGGGGATGTCCTTCGTCGGTCGCAGTCGCGGCCAGATGGCCATCACCAGCCAGATGATCTACGCCCGGTCGGTGATCAACTGGATGACGCAGGCGCAGGTGCAAAGCGCGCTGGACGCCGCCGAAAAAGCCGAAAAAGCCGAAGAGGCCGAACAGCACGCCGGCTAGCCGAGGGCCTGGTCGATATCGGCGATCAGATCGTCGGTGCCTTCCAGCCCGACCGAGATGCGGACCACCCCGTCACCGAGCCCGATCGCGGCACGGCCCTCGGGGCCCATCGCCCGGTGGGTCGTGGTCGCCGGATGGGTGACAAGGGATTTGGCGTCGCCGAGGTTGTTGGAGATGTCGATCAGCCGCAGCTTGTCGAGCACTTCGAACGCCCGTTGCTTGGCAGCGGAGTCTGGACAGTCGAGCTCGAAGGTGATAACCGTTCCGCCACCGGACATCTGGCGCTTGGCCAGGTCGTACTGCGGGTGCGATACCAGATACGGGTAACGCACCCAACGGATTGCCGGGTGCCCCTCCAGGAACTCCGCGATCCGCTGCGCCGAAGAATTGCTGTGCTCCACCCGAATGGCCAGTGTTTCAAGGCCTTTCAGTAACACCCAGGCGTTGAATGCGCTCATCGCCGGACCGGTGTGGCGCATCAGCTTCTGTACCGGACCGTCGATGTACTCTTTGTCGCCCAGGATCGCACCGCCCAGCACCCGGCCCTGGCCGTCGATGTGTTTGGTCCCCGAGTACACCACCACGTCCACCCCGAGCGGAAATCCTTGCTGCAGAAGTGGTGTGGCGAAAACGTTGTCCAGCACCACCTTTGCGCCCGCCGCATGAGACAGTTCGGTCACCGCCGCGATGTCCACCAGCGACTGCATGGGGTTGGACGGCGTTTCGAAGAACACCGCCTGGGTGGGTACCGAGAGCGCCCGCTCCCACTGCGCCGGGTCGTCGCCGTCGACGAACACGGTCTCCACGCCCCAACGCGGCAGGATCTCGCTGCACACCACGAAACAGGACCCGAACAGGCTGCGTGCGGCGACCAGCCGATCACCCGCGGCCAGCAGCGCGCCCAGCGACGTGAACACCGCGGCCATTCCACTCGCGGTGGCGAATGCCGCCGGCGCCCCCTCGATCAGGCGCAGCCGTTCCTCGAACATCGTCACCGTCGGGTTGCCGTAGCGCGAGTACACGAAGTGGTCCAGCTCGCCGGTGAACGACTGCTCCGCGACGGCCGCCGACGGGTACACGTAGCCCGACGTCAGATACATCGCCTCGGCGGTCTCTTCGAACCCGGATCGCAATATCCCGCCACGCACACCGATGGTGGCCTGGCTGACGTCGTCGGGCAGCTCCTTCGGCCTGCGGACCGAGGGCTGGTCGGTCACTGTTGGTTCCAGGGCAATCCGATTGCCCGCCAACCTGTTCCGCCGCGGTGGCCGTGGGCGTCGATCTGTCCTTCGAACCCGTCCAGCACGTTGTAGGCCGGAGTGATGCCGGCCTCGGTCGCCACCTCGGCCGCGCCGATGGACCGGTTGCCCGAGCGACACAGGAAGACGACAGGCCGCTCCCCGCCACCGGTTGCCGGCCCGATCCGGTCCCGCAGTTCGGTCAGGAAGTTTTCGTTGAACTGCCCGTTGGAGCGGTTCCACTCGATGAAGACCACCTCACGGCCCAGGCTGGACAAGTCGGGCACACCGACGAAGCGCCATTCGGCGTCCGTGCGCACATCCACCAAGACCGCGTCGGGGTTGTCGCTGAGCAGCTTCCAGGCCTGCTCTGGCGTGATATTTCCTGCGTAGCTCACCCGCGTGAGTCTCCCACATTCAGCCGGCTCGCCACTTCCCGGGCACGTTCGCGGGCGGTCGCCAGATCCGCTCCGGTGGATAACGCGATGCCCACCCGCCCGGCCGCGTCGGCTTGCCCGAACACCCGGACATCGCTTTCCGGCACGCCCAGCGCAGCGCTGAGCGCGTCGGCAGTGGGCATCGGCCCGGCTTTGAGTGCCTGGCAGGCACTCGGCGAAATCATCATGGTGTCCACCGGCAGACCCAGAATGGCCCGGGCCTGCAGGTCGAACGCCGACAGGCGCTGGCTGCACAGTGTCACCCAGGCGCTCTCCCCCGGCCATGCGGTGACGTCGGAGAAGTACACCTCGTCGCCGTTGATCATCAATTCGACGGCGAAGACGCCGCGCCCGCCCAGCGACTTGACGACGCGCGCGGCCACGGACCTGGCGGCGTCCGCCGCGGTGGCGCTCATCTTCTGCGGCTGCCAGGACTCCACCACCGCAGCGTCGGCATCGACGTGACCGATGGGGGAACAAAACTCGATTGCCAGCCCACTGGGGCCTTCGCTGCGCACGACGAGCAGGGTGATGTGAACCTCGACCTCCACCACTGCTTCGGCCAGCACCCGATGGTGTTTGTCATGTCCCACGACATGCTGCCAGGCGGCGGCGATGTCTTCCGCCCCGCTGACGACGGATTGGCCCCGGCCGATCGGACCGGTCACCGGTTTCACCAGCAACGGGTACCCGGCGCGGGCGCCGACCGCCTCGAGTTCCTCGACAGATCCGGCGAACCAGAATGGCGCGGTGGGCAATCCGAGCTCGTCGGCGGCCAGCCGGCGCAGCGCCTCCCGGTCGGCGGTGAGCCGCACGCTGCGAGCGCTGGGCACGAGCTCGGTGCGGTCACCGAGGGCGTCAAGGCCGGGAGCCGAGACCGCGTCAGCGAGGGGCACCAGGTAATCCGCTTCCAGCCGCCCGGCTACCCCGGCGCCGGCGGTTGCGGCGTCCGGCGACTGAACGATCACCTCCGCGCCGAGGCGCCGCAGCGCGACCGAGAGCTCCGCGGTGCGCTCGTCGGAACCCAGCAGCACGACCACGGGCCTGACCGTGGCGTCGGCACCGGCAGGTTCGTCAGCAGACGCCTGCTCGTGCTGTCCTTCGGTCGTGCCGTCAGTCACATTTCCAGGATAGGGGCGACGAACCGCTACCACCGGGACTCACATCTGATGCCTAGCTATTAGCTACTTCGACCTGAAAAAGTCGGCGCGTTCATCCGCGGTCGGGTGGCGCCGAGCTGGGACGATGGCCTTAATGCCCTTGTTGCGGAAGGGATTGAGGCCATCGTGTTTCGTACTGTAGGTGATCAGTGCTCGTTGTGGGAGTCGATGCTGCCCGAAGAGGTGCGCCGGCTGCCCGAGGAATTGGCGCGGGTGGACGCGCTGTTGGACGATCCGGCGTTCTTCGCCCCGTTTGTGCCGTTCTTCGATCCGCGGATGGGTCGACCCTCGACGCCGATGGAAACCTATCGACGGCTGATGTTTTTGAAGTTTCGCTACCGGCTGGGCTACGTGAGCCTGTGTCGGGAGGTCTCGGACTCGATCACGTGGCGGGTGTTCTGCCGGATCCCGCTGGATGGGAGGGTGCCGCATCCGACCACGCTGATGAAGCTGACCACCCGGTGCGGGGCGAAGGCGGTCGACGGGCTCAATGAGACGCTGCTGGCCAAGGCGGCAGAGGCCAAGCTGCTGCGCACCCACCGGATTCGGGCCGACACGACGGTGGTCCCCGCCAACGTGGCCTACCCCACCGACTCGGGTCTGTTGGCCAAGGCGGTGCGCCGGATCGCCGCCACCGGCAAGCGGATCCAGGCCGCTGGCGGCGCGGTGCGCACCCGGGTTCGCGACCGTTCCCGCGCGGCCGGTCGGCGCGCGCACGCGGTCGCGGCGAAACTGCGCTCGCGTGCGGCGCTGGGTCGCGACGAAGC
>NZ_DATJYB010000226.1:0-31118 GCF_035499775.1 Mycobacterium sp.
CGACGACTACGCGACCGACAACCTGTGGGTGCTGCTGGACGACCAGCGGACCGCCACCGGGGCGATACCGACCGACCAGACATTGCTGGTCGAGCGGTTCCACGACGAGCTGGGCGACTGGCGGGTGATCCTGCACTCGCCTTACGGGCTGCGGGTGCACGGCCCGCTCGCGCTGGCGGTGAGCCGGCGGCTGCGCGAACGATACGACATCGACGAGAAGCCGACCGCCTCCGACGACGGCATCGTGGTGCGGCTGCCGGATTCCGGAGAAAGCCCGCCCGGCGCCGAGCTGTTCGTCTTCGACGCCGACGAGATCGACCCGATCGTCACCGCCGAGGTGGGCGGCTCGGCGCTGTTCGCCTCGCGGTTCCGGGAATGTGCGGCGCGCGCCCTGCTGCTGCCCCAGCGACACCCGGGCCGCCGCTCGCCGCTGTGGCAACAGCGTCAGCGTGCCGCCCAGCTGCTGGAGGTGGCCCGCAAATACCCCGACTTCCCGATCGTGCTGGAGACGGTCCGCGAATGCCTGCAGGACGTGTACGACGTGCCGACGCTGGTCCAGCTGATGGCCGGCATCGCCCAGCGGCGAGTGCGGATCCTCGAGGTGGAAACCGAGCGACCGTCCCCGTTCGCGGCCTCGCTGCTGTTCGGCTACGTGGGCGCTTTCATGTACGAGGGCGACGCCCCGCTGGCCGAGCGCCGCGCCGCCGCGCTCTCACTGGACAGCACCCTGCTGGCCGAACTGCTGGGCCGCATCGAGCTACGCGAGCTGCTCGATCCCGAGGTGGTCGCTGCGACCGGCCGCCAATTGCAACACCTGTCGGCCGACCGGGCCGCCCGCGACGCCGAGGGCGTCGCGGATCTGCTGCGGCTGCTCGGCCCGCTGACCGCCGACGAGATCGCTGGCCGGGCCGGCGTCCCCGACATCGGGGGCTGGCTGGAAGGTCTGCGTGCCGCGCGGCGCGCCCTGACGGTGTCGTACGCGGGCAGCAATTGGTGGGTGGCCGTCGAGGACATCGGCCGGCTGCGCGACGGCGTCGGGGCGGCGGTCCCGGTCGGAGTCCCGGCCAGCTTCACCGAAGAGGTGGCCGATCCGCTGGGCGAGCTGCTCGGCCGCTACGCACGCACCCACACTCCGTTCACGACCGCCGAGGCGGCCGCCCGGTTCGGCCTGGGACTGCGGGTGACCGTCGACGTGCTGAGCCGGCTGGCCGGTGACGGAAGGGTGGTGCGCGGCGATTTCGTCGTCCCGGCAGCAGGGCTGTCGGCCGCCGGAGCCGAACAGTGGTGTGACACCGACGTGCTGCGCATTCTGCGGCGACGTTCGCTGGCCGCGCTGCGCGCTCAGGTGGAGCCGGTCAGCACCGCCGCCTACGGGCGGTTCCTGCCGGCCTGGCACCAGGTGGGCACCACGGAATCGGGGCCCGCCGGCGTCGACCGGCTCGCGTCGGTGATCGATCAGCTGGCCGGTGTGCGGATACCGGCTTCGGCGCTGGAGCCGCTGGTGCTGGCCCCCCGAGTCCGGGACTACTCGCCGTCGATGCTCGACGAGCTGCTGGCGACCGGGGAGGTCACCTGGTCGGGCGCCGGGTCGATCTCCGGCAGCGACGGCTGGATCGTGCTGCACCCCGCCGACTCCGCGCCCCTGACGCTGGCCGTGCCCGCCGAGATCGAGTTCACCGACACCCATCGGGCCATCCTGGACACCCTGGCCGGCGGCGGCGCGTACTTCTTCCGCCAGCTGTCCCGTGACGGGCTGCCCGAGGCCCAGCTCAAGGCCGCGCTGTGGGAGCTGATCTGGGCCGGCTGGGTCACCGGCGACACGTTCGCACCGGTGCGTGCGCTGCTCGGCGGCGGCGCGGCCCCGCGCAAGCGGTCCGCCCCGGCGCATCGGGCGCGTCGCGCGCCGCGGCTGAGCAGCTACAGCGTCGCGCACGCTCATGCCCGCACCACCGACCCGACCGTCGCCGGCCGGTGGTCGGCGCTGCCGGCTGCGGAGCCGGACTCGACCCTGCGCGCGCATTATCAGGCCGAGCTGCTGATGAACCGCCACGGTGTGTTGACCAAGGGCGCGGTCGCGGCCGAGGGCGTGCCGGGCGGCTTCGCCACCCTCTACAAGGTGCTGAGCGCGTTTGAGGACGCCGGCAGATGCCAGCGGGGCTACTTCGTCGAGTCGCTGGGCGGCGCGCAGTTCGCCGTCGCGTCGACCGTCGACCGGTTGCGCAGCTACCTCGACGGGGTTGACCCGGAACGGCCCGAGTACCGGGCGGTCGTGCTGGCCGCGGCCGACCCGGCCAACCCCTACGGCGCGGCCCTGCCCTGGCCGACCGCGGGGGCGGACGGGGCCCGGCCGGGCCGCAAAGCCGGGGCGCTGGTGGTGCTGGTAGACGGCGAGCTGGCCTGGTTCCTGGAGCGCGGCGGGCGGTCGCTGCTGACGTTCACCGACGACCCTGCGGCCAACCATGCCGCGGCCATCGCACTGGCCGATCTGGTCGCGGCCCGCCGCGTCGCGTCGATCCTGGTCGAGCGGGTCGACGGCGTGCCCGTGCTACACCCCGGCGGGCCAAGCTCGACCGCCCTGGCCGGGCTGGTGGAGGCCGGCTTCGCCCGCACACCGCGCGGGTTGCGGCTGCGATGAGCCGCAACGGGTAATGCCCGAGGGTGACACCGTCTGGCACACGGCGGCCGAGCTGCGCAAGCACCTGGCCGGTCGCACCCTGACGCGCTGCGACATCCGGGTGCCACGTTTTGCCACCGTCGACCTCACCGGGCAGGTGGTGGACGAGGTGCTCAGTCGCGGCAAGCACTTGTTCCTGCGGGTCGGGCAGGCCAGCATCCACTCGCACCTGAAGATGGACGGCAGCTGGCGCGTCGGCACCCGGCCGGCGCGAGTGGATCACCGGGCCCGAATCATTCTGGAGGCCGGCGACATTCGCGCCATCGGTATCGACTTGGGCGTGCTGGATGTACTCGAGCGGGCGCGCGACGGCGAGGTTGTCGCGCACCTGGGGCCCGATCTGCTCGGCGAGGACTGGGACCCTGCCCTTGCCGCCGCAAACCTGACCGCCCACCCGGGCCGGCCGCTCGCCGAAGCGTTGCTGGACCAGCGGGTGCTGGCCGGCGTCGGCAACGTCTACTGCAACGAACTGTGTTTCGTCAGCGGACATCTGCCCACCGCGCCGGTCAGCGCTCTGGCCGACCCGCGACGGCTGGTCTCCCGCGCCCGGGACATGTTGTGGGCCAATCGCTTCCGCTGGAATCGGTGCACCACCGGTGACACCCGGGCCGGCCGGCAGCTGTGGGTCTACGGCCGCGGCGGGCTGGGTTGCCGTCGCTGCGGCACGCCCATCGCCTCCGACAACGCCGGCGACCGGGTGGCGTATTGGTGCCCAACCTGTCAGCGCTGAGCCCGACAGCGCGGGCGCCCGGGCCAAGGCGTGAGACCAGGCATTTGTCACTCGTCTGATTGCGACGTGCAATGATCGGCAATACATCGGCCAGCCGTGCCGTCAGCACTTTGAAGCGGGGAGGTTCCAGCTATGGCGACCAGCCAAATGCGTTCGCCCACACCCGTCCGATCACTATTGGCCGGCCCTGTCCTGGTAGTCGCGCTGCTCAGCGTGATGGCACTGGCTACCCCGACCGTGCATGCCGACGCGATCGACAATGCGTTCCTGAACGCGCTCAAGGGCAAGGGCATCAACTTCGCGTCACCGCAAGCCGCGCTCACCGCCGGTCATGAGGTCTGCGATGAACTCGACAGTGGCAGACAGAAGTCCGACGTCGCGAACGACGTGATGAGCAACAGCAACCTGGACGGGTATCGCGCCGGATTCTTCGTCGGTGCCAGCGTCGCCGCTTTCTGCCCGAGGTATCACGCCGGGTAACGGCCGGGCGGCCTGCGCTCACGAGATGGCGTCGATCGCGGTCAACAACCGCGACTTGAACTGTTGCGGAACGGGGATGTATCCGTTGTCCGCCAGGCCGTTCTGTCCGGGTCCCACCGTGCTTTGCAGGAACGCCTTTACGGCCGTGGCGACCTGCGCATCGGGGTACTTCGAGCAGACGATCTCATAGGTCGCCAAAACGATCGGGTAGGACTCGGTCTGATTGGGCCGGTAGAACGAGATGGTGTCGAGGGCGAGGTCGTTGCCCTGCTTGATGAAGAAAGCGCCGGAAATCGTCTTTCCCACCGAGTCTGGAGTGATCGCCACGGGGTCCGGACCGGCCGACGTGATGATCTGGGCCATGCCCACGTGCTGCTCCTGGGCGAACGACCATTCGAGGTAGCTGATCGACCCTTCGGTCCGCTTGACGGCCTCGGCGGCGCCGTCGTTGCCCTTGGTGCCCTCGCCGACGCCGCCCTTGAACGTCTTTCCGGCACCCTTACCCCACGCGCCGTTGCCGGCGGTGTCGAGATATTTCTGGAAGTTGTCCGTGGTGCCGGACTCGTCGTTGCGGAACACGACGTGAATCGGCCCGGGCGGCAACGTGACGCCGGGGTTCAGCGCCTGGATCACCGGATCGTTCCAGGTGGTGATGGCGCCGTTGAAGATCCTGGCCGCGGTCGGGCCGTCGAGGTTCAGCGAAGTCAGGCCGTTGACGTTGTAGGCGATGGCGATGGGACCGAACACCACCGGCAGGTTCCACGCCGGCGAGCCGCACCGCTGTTGCGCCTTGGCGTACTCGTCATGGCTCAACGGTGAGTCGGATCCACCGAAATCGTTTTGGTTGCCCACGAATTCGATGATCCCGGCGCCGGAACCATTGGGCGTGTAATTCAAGGACTGCCCCGGACAGGCTTGCTCGAAGGCCTTGACGAAACGGGTCATGGCGTTGTCCTGGGCGGTGGAACCGCTGGCCTTCAGGGTCGGCTTGCCGCCGCAGGCCACCTTCACCGGCGAAGTGCCCGGCGGTGCGCTTCCACCCGCGCCGTTGTTGTTGCTACCACACGCCGACAACATCGCTGCGGTAATCGCCAGAATAGCGAGCGCGGCGCCAAATCGGTTAATTCTCAATGCAATTTGCTCGAATGGTTCAGACGAGGCAGCACGCCGAACTGCTCTCTTCGTCGCGGCCATGAGGCATAGTAACAACATCGGAATCAAGATCGCCTTTTGGGCGAGGGCGCCCAGGCATCGTCGGACGGCAGCCGGGCGGCGGTTCAATCCCGGCCGTGGGCCAGGAAGAACTGGGCGATGACCTGCGACGCGTCGAATGCGCGCGTGGTGGCGCCGATGACCACCTTGGGCAGATATTGCTTGCCGCCCGGCCAGGTGTGCCCGCCGTTGTCGATCTGATAGAAGACCACTTCGGTGCCGGCCGCGCAGCTGGTGGACGCGAAGCGGTGAACCAGGGTCCCGTCCCCGACGTCGGGCAGCACCCGCGCCGTGGGTGCGCCCTGGCAGCCGTCGGCCGCCCGCCACTTGTCCACCATGCTGTTCGCCGAGATGGAGTGGCTCATACCGCCGCGACCGCGCACGTCGCCGCCGTTGAACGGCACCACCGGATCGGTGGTGCCGTGTGCTTCCAGAACCGACACGGGCCGTGACGGATTACACGCCACGCCCACCCCCAGCGTCCCGGACACCGGCGCGATCGCGGCAAAGAGGTCGGCGCGCTCACAGGCCAGCCGGTTGGACATGAAACCGCCGTTGGACATGCCGGTGGCGAAGATATGCCCGTGCGGAACGCCGAAGTCATTCTGCAGCTTGCTCACCAGGGCGACCAGGAATCCGACGTCGTCGATACGGCGACGGTCGGCCGGCGCCGCCCCTCTCCCGTCGCCCCAGCTCTTGTCATAGCCGTCCGGATAGACCACCAGCAGGTTGCTGGTATCGGCAATGGTGTCGAAGTCGGTGAGGCCCTGCTGGCCGGTCCCGGTCCCGCCGCCGCCGTGCAGGCTGAGCACCAGGCCGACGGGCGGACCCGGCGGCACATGCACCGTGTAGGTCCGGTTCAGGCCACCGTAGGCAAACGTCCCGGACTGATCCCGCGCCGCGGCCTGCACTTGTCGCGCCCCACACCCGGCCAGGCAAACGACGGCAACCACCAGCGACAGCAATCGCGCCCAGGGCATGCCGCCAAGTTACCGACCGCGGTGACGGGCCGATCAGGGCGGGCGGGTGGATTTGCCACACCCCGTGTCGCCCGCACCGAAATCCGACGTCGACGGTTCCCCGACATGCAATGATCGTGCCCCGGGACACTGGTGCTTCGGCTCAACGGGAGGTTCGGCATTGACGCCCACCCAGATGCGTTCGACCAAGCCCGTGCGACTGGCCGAGCTTGTGTTGGCAATCGCTGTGCTCAGCCTCACCGCAGCGACGGCCGCGCCCGCCCGGGCCGACGCCACCGATGACGCGTTTCTGGCGGCGCTGGCGTCCAAGGGCATCAACTTCGAGTCACCAGAGAGCGCTATCGGCGCCGCCCACGAGGTCTGCAACGAGCTCCGCGGAGGTAGGTCCAAGATCGACGTCGCCAACGAGATCATGCGCAGCAGCAACCTCGACGGCTATCACGCCGGCTACTTTGTCGGGGTAAGCGTGCGTGCCTACTGCCCGAACTTCGCCGGGTGATGACACGCGTTCGCTTGACGCGCGATCCCCGATCCGAGCTGGGTAACATCCGATCAACGACAAGCTCGGAGAAGCGTCTGTGATCACGAAGGCATTGTTCAGCGCCGCGATCACGCTCGGTGTTGCGGTAGCGGCAGCAACGCCGGCCAACGCCGACCCCAGCGCATTCGGCGCCCTCAGCTGCAGCTGCGAACAGCTCCCGACCGTCCCGGCGCCGGACGACATCGGTGCCCCGCCCGACGCAGTCGATCAGGGCATCCAAAGCGGTCTGGCCGAGCTCGCAAACTTCCAAGGCGCCCTGAACAGTTAGCCGCGGCCCGTTGAGTTCCACGATCGAATTGATTTCCGCGTGAAGAAATGGGTTGACTGGGCACGAAAATCCCTCCGGGGCAATGCGGCTCGCCGCCTCACACAGCGGCCAAATGCAGGTCACCGCCCGTTAGGAAACCCGACATCTCGGTGTCCTTTTCGCTGCCTATGCTTGTCTGGCGGATGAATAAGGCGTGTCAACTCTCCGGCTACTTGGAACCCCGGTTGCAACAGTCGCCGTAGGCGCGAATTATTAGTTCGCTAGGGAGCTGAAGCCTTCAGCGTTGGGGGCTCGCAGCGTGGCGTCAGTCAAGACATCTCACTTCAGGGAGCATCCGAAATGGTTATCCGCGTTCTGGTTATGGCTGCCGCGCTACTTGGCCCGCTGGGAGCAGTCGCGACCGCCAACGCCGACAGCAACGACGACAAATTCCTGGCAATGCTGCGGTCCGAGGGCATCACCGACCACATATCCGCCTCACACGCGATCGAGGCCGCTCATACGGTCTGCACGAAACTCGACAGCGGCATGTCGCCGGCCGAGGTGGCGGGTGATGTGTTGAACAGCAGTACCATGCCCGCCTACCACTCCGGCTACTTCGTAGGCGCGAGCATCAAGGCATACTGCCCGCAGTACACGCCCGAAGAAGGCAGCAACCCCAGCTGACGGCATATGCCTGAGTTAGCCAGCGTTCGGTCCATGACCGATCTTGAGTCCTAAGCGAAACACAACGGCAACCTGAACGGCTGTCACGCCGGTTATGCTGTAGGGGCGAACGTCCGTGCGTTCTGCCCGACCTCATGCGCAAACCCGGACATGAGCAGCTGGCAACCGATCATCAACGAGCACGGAGAACCGTCTGTGATCACGAAAGCATTGTTCAGCGCCGCGATCACGCTCGGTGCTTGGCTTGCGATAGCATCACCCGCCAACGCCGACCCCAGTGTCTTCGGCACCCTCAGCTGCAGCTGCAGCGACCAGGTTCAGCCAGTCCCGGCTCCGAACGGCGCTGGTGTCGCCGCGCCCAACCCGGTGGACCAGGGAATTGAGAGCGGACTGACTGAACCCCGGCTACACGGTCACCGCTAGCGGCGGCAATCCCGGGTCATCCCGCCGACGGCGGTCGGGGAACAAACGTCCCCTTCAGTTCTAGGCCGATTTCCAGGTCCTCGTACTTCGGCTGCTTGCGCTTGCGCCAACCACTGCCGGCCGAAGAGGTGATCGGTGGTGGCATCAACGGCGGGAGCATGCCGAACCCGTCGTCTCCCGCGGTGAGCGGGGTCGCCGCGGAGGCAAGTTGCACCGGCGTCTGCGTGGCGGGCAAAAGTCCGACTACCGCGGGCGGCGCGCTCAGCCTGCCCAGCGAAACCCCGACCCCCACCGCTGCGGTCGGCGCTGGTGCCGAGCCAAGGGCTTTGACCGCGTTGGACAAATTTGCCGCCGACATTCCCAGGGCCGATTCCCCCTCCGACAGACCCTGGCCGATTTCGGGCGCCACGGACTGCAGGGCCTGGGCCGAGCTGTTCTGCGCCAGGTAGCTGAGCAGGTTGATCGGAAATCCGGACGAGACGAACTGGTTGGCGTAGGTATTCCCCAGTCCGAACCAGCCTTGGTTGGGGTCGAACGTGACGCCGAGCGCCTGCAATATCGCATCTATCGGAGAGACGGGCGGAGCCACCTCGTCAGCGGGAAGCGCCGCGGCTTGAGTCGCCGCCCCGGTCGGATTGGCGATCTGCGGCGGTGTGGTGAACTGCTGCAGGTCGAGAGCTTGTGCCGACGTCGTCTCATAGCGGTACATCGCCGACGCGTTGTTCACCCACATGGTCTGGTACTGGGCTTCGGTTTCGGCGATAGCCGCAAGGTTGCGGCCAAACCCGTTGGTGGCCAGCAACTGTGCCAGCCGAGTCCGGTTGGCGGCCACCACTGCGGGCTGAACCACCTGCGACACAACGGAACTGAAGGCTGTCACGGCGGCCTGCGCAGAGGCGGCAAGCTGCTGGCACTGTTGCGCGGTGGTACGCAACCAGCCGAGATAGGGCTGGACTGCCGAGACCATCGCCGCCGAAGCCGGACCCTGCCACGCCTCACGGAGCGACGACACCGCCGAGGCGTAGATCGGGATGGAATCCTCCAGCCCTGCGCCCAGCTGCTCCCAAGCGCTGGAAGCAGCGAGCAATGATTCCGCGCCGGGACCCGAGTGGATCAGCGCCGAAGTGATCTCCGGCGGCAGCGCTATGAACTCCATAACATCCTAGAATGACTCCAAAGGGAAATTTTGGGGAACATTACGTTGACTTCGCCAGGAAAACCCCAGGAACATTGCGCTTCCCCCGTGAATCAGCCGGTCGCCTCAGTTCGACAACCTCGCCGTCCGACCTAATCGAGCTATGACGACCCCAGATTACGCAATGGCGTTGACCGCAGTCGACAACCTCGGCTTGAACGCATCCGGAATGGGAATGTAGCCGTTGTCCGCCAAGCCATTCTGGCCCGCCCCGATGGTGCTCTGTAGGAAAGCCTTCACCGCCGTACCGACCTGGGGATCGGGATACTTCGAGCAGACGATCTCATAGGTCGCCAGCACGATCGGGTAGGCACCGGGCTGGTTCGGCCGGTAGAACGAGATCGTGTCGAGGACAAGGTCGTTGTCCTTGTTGACGATCCAGACCGAGCCGATCGTCTTGGCCACCGAGTCGGCGCTGATCGCCACCGGATCCGGACCGGCCGACGTGATGATCTTGGCCATATCCAGGTGTTGGGCCATGGCGAACGACCATTCGTTGTAGGTGATCGCGCCTTCGGTGCGCTTGACCGCCCCGGCGGTGCCGTCGTTACCCATGGCGCCCTCGCCGACGCCGCCCATGAACTTCTTTCCGGCACCCTTACCCCATGCGCCTTCGGAAGCGGTGTCCAGGTATTTCTGGAAATTGTCCGAAGTTCCGGACTCGTCGCTGCGGAACACGACATGAATCGGCTCAGCCGGCAGACTGACACCCTTGTTCAGCGCTTGGATCGCACCGTCGTTCCAGGCGGTAATGGCGCCGTTGAAGATCTTGGCGGCCGTCGGTCCGTCCAGAACCAACGACGTCACACCATGGACGTTGTAGGTGATTCCGATGGGACCGAACACCACCGGCAGGTTCCACGCCGGCGAGCCACAGCGTTGCTGGGCAGCGGCGTACTCCTTCGGGTTCAGCGGTGAGTCCGAGCCGCCGAAATCGGTTTGGTTACCCGTGAAGTCGGTAATCCCGGCGCCCGACCCGTTGCCCGTGTAATCCAGCGACTGACCCGAACATGCGTCCTCGAAGGCTTTCACGAACCGGGTCATCGCGTTGGCCTGGGCCGTCGACCCACTGGCCTTGAGCTTCTTCTTTCCGCCGCAACTCACGTTTGCCGGGGGTCCGCCCGGCGCTGCACTGGGCGCACTCGACCTATTGGCTTTATTGTCACTGCCGCAGCCAGACAAGACCAGCGCAATGACAGCCAGGATGCACGGCAAGGCCCTAATTCCTGTGAGTTTCAATTTAGTTTCCTATTAGTTCCCTATTTGCGGTTTGCTGATTGAAAGCTGAACGGCAGGGAGAAACATTACTGCAAATTTCGCGCACCAGACTTTAATGGCAGGTGACATCGAGGCGACCTTATGGTGAATCCAAATGCGGCGAGTTCCCACGTCGGCGAACCGGCAGCGCAACTCGGAGGCACCGCCCGGCCGTTGCGCGGCGAGGTCACCGAGGCACGAAATCGATTCGGTTACTTGTGAATCCGCTAAGGGCCAAGCCGGCCAGGACGATGCACGGGCGTTTCGCGGGTTCCCGGTGACGGACACTATGCGTCGCGCGTCTGGCCGGTAGGTGAACAAAGCATGTACAACTACCCCGATGCTGGAAGTGCGGTCGCCGTGTCGGGAGAATTAGCCCCAAGAAATCCGCCAGTGGCATCTCACTTCAGACTTCAGGGAGCATCCGAAATGGTTACCCGCCTGATAGTAGGTATGGCAGTCGCGTTGATCAGCCTGCTGGCCTCAGTCCCGACCGCTCATGCCGACTCTATCGACGACAAGTTCCTGGCATCGCTGCGAAACGAGGGCATTACCGACCACGTCTCCAGCGCTCACGCGATCGAGGCAGGTCATTTCGTCTGCACGAAACTCGACAACGGCGTATCGGTTGCTGACGTAGTGAACGATGTGCTGGCCAGCAGCAGCATGCCCGCCTACCATTCCGGCTACTTCGTCGGGGCCAGCATCGACGCCTATTGCCCGCGGCACAAGGACGACATTCCGCCGGGATAGGCCGCTCACTCAGAACGGATCTCGCGGTTGCTGAGAAACTCCCGGCGCCGCCCGGTGCGCGGATCGTCGAACTCGATGTGTTGCGCCAGTAACTGCAGTGGCTTGCTGAAATCATCAGCGGGCACGTCAATCACGTTGGGATACAACGGATCACCGATGATCGGCAGGCCCAGCGATGCCATCTGCACCCGCAGTTGGTGGGTGCGTCCGGTGCGCGGTGTCAGCCGGTAGAGGCCGTCCGGCGATATCCGCTCCACCAGCGTCTCGGCGTTGGCCACACCCGGTTCGCAGAATGCCTGCAGCCGGCCGCGGCGTTTGACGATGCGGCTGCGCACCACACGCGGGAGCACCAGTGCCGGGTCGACGGCCGCGCGGGCCAGGTAGGTCTTGCGCACCAGGCCGCGGGCGAACAACGTCTGGTAGGTGCCGCGCAACTCCCGTCGGGTGGTGAACAGCAGCACTCCGGCGGTCAGCCGGTCCAGCCGGTGGGCCGGGCTCAGCTCGGGCAAGTCCAGTTCCCGGCGCAGCCGCACCAGCGCGGTCTGCGCGACGTGGCTGCCCCTGGGCATGGTCGCCAGGAAATGCGGTTTGTCGACCACCACGATGTCCGCATCCTGATACAGCACCGGGATGTCGAACGGCACCGGCACCTCGTCGGGCAGGTCGCGATAGAGGTAGACGCTGGAGCCGGCGGGCAGCACGGTGGTGTCGTCGACCACCGTCCCGTCGGCGTCGACCACCTCTCCGGCGAGCACCTTAGCGCGGGCCGCGGCGCCGAAGCGGGCGGTCAGCTCGGCCAGCACCGGCCCGCCATTCAGCCGCACCCGCGTCGGCCCAAGCGCATCGCGAACGCTGAGTACCGGGCGCTTCATCGAGATCCCACGTAGTGGAAACGGCTCGCGCGCCGCCGAATGCGGTGGGCGTGGCCGCGAGTGCGGCGCGGCTGTCCGACGAGATGCATCGGCTCGGCGTAAAACACCACCTTGGCCAGCTCAACCAACACCAGGTAGATGATCACGAAGCCGCCGAGCACCGCGTAGAACTGCCACGGCAATGGCGTAAAGCCGAAGGTACGAGCCAGCGGCGAAATGGTGAGCAGGAAGCCGGCAGCGACCACCGAAAGGGTGGTGATCGCCAGCAAGGTGCTCGGTCGGCTACGCACAAACGGCACCTTGCGAGTACGGATGACGAAAATGATAAGTGTCTGCGTCGCAAGCGATTCCACAAACCAGCCGGTACGGAACTCGACGGCACCGGCGTGCAGCACGCCCAACATCAGCCCGAAGGTCAGAAAGTCGAACAGCGAACTGATCGGGCCGAAAGTCAGCATGAACCGGCGAATGAAGGCGATGTTCCAATGCGACGGCGCGCGCAGTTGCTCCTCGTCGACCCGGTCCGTCGGGATGGCCAGTTGCGAGCTGTCGTAGAGGAGATTGTTCAGCAGGATCTGGCTGGGCAGCATCGGAAGAAACGGCAACAGTGCCGACGCCGCGGCTGCGCTGAACATATTGCCGAAGTTGCTCGAAGTGCCCATCAGCACGTACTTGATGGTGTTGGCGAAGATCCGCCTGCCCTCGGCCACGCCGGTGGCCAGCACCCCCAAATCCTTTTCCAGCAGCACCACGTCGGCCGCGTCTTTGGCGACATCGGTGGCACTGTCGACCGAGATGCCGACGTCGGCGGCGTGCAGCGCCAGCGCGTCGTTGACGCCGTCACCCAGAAAGCCGACCGAT
Organism: Mycobacterium sp.; assembly: GCF_035499775.1. GTDB lineage: Bacteria > Actinomycetota > Actinomycetes > Mycobacteriales > Mycobacteriaceae > Mycobacterium. Next base: position 12,913 of record NZ_DATJYB010000226.1, read on the forward strand.
CGCCCGTTGCGCCGCAGCAAGGTGATCAGCCGCGCCTTCTGCTCGGGAGAGATGCGCGCGAAGATGGTTCGGTTACGGGCCGCGTCGACGAAATCGTCGTCGTCCAGCGGCTCGAGCTGCGCGCCGGTGATGGTGCCCTTGGACACCAAACCAAGATCCGCGCAGACCTTTTCGGCAACCCGCGGGTTGTCCCCGGTGGCGATCTTCAGGTCGATGCCAAGGCCGGCCAGTTCCGCCAGGGACTGGCGTGCGGCGGCTTTCGGCTCGTCGGCGAAAACCAGGAAGCCGGCCAACATCAAATCGGATTCGTCGGCGGGGGTGATCCCGGTCAGGTCGGCAGCGGGTTTCACCGCCACCGCGACCACGCGGCGTCCGGCGGTGAACAAGGCCGCCAGGGTCACTTGTGCGACGTCCGCCGTCATCTGGCATCTGCTCAGGATCTGTTCGGGCGCTCCCTTGACGACCAGCACGCGTTTGCCGTTGTCGTCAACCAAAACCGACATCGCCCGGCGCTGATGGTCGAACGGCAGCAACGCGATGCGGTGCGCGCCGCCCCCGACCAGTTGCTGTGGCTGCTCGGACTCCCACAGCGCCGCGTCGAGCGGGTTGGCGCTTACACCGCCCGACTCCGGCTCCACATCGGTGGCCAGCAGCCCAAGACGCCGGACCGACTCGCTGTGCGCACCGGCAGCATCGACGTTGCCGATCAAGCGGATTCGGCCTTCGGTCAACGTGCCGGTCTTATCGGTGACCAAGATGTCGATGTCGCCCAGGTCTTCGATGCACACTAACCGCTTGACGAGCACTTTCGCTTTGGCCAACTGCCGTGCACCGGTCGCGAGGCTGGTACTGACCACGGCGGGCAGCAGTTGCGGCGTAATGCCGACCGCGATGGCCAGGGAGAACAGCACCGAATCGATCAGCGGTTTCCGCAACAGCAGATTGCTGAGCAGGATCACCACCATCAACACCATCGCGACTTGCAGCAATAAGTAGGAGAACCGGCGCAACCCGACCTGGAATTCCGTTTCCGGTTGCCGGGTATCCAAACCTGCTGCGATACGCCCGAATTCGGCATCCGTGCCGGTGGCGTACACCACCGCGACGCCCTCCCCGGCGCTGACGATGGTGCCCATGAAGGCCAGGTCGGTCAGTTCGGCCAGTTCAGCGCCGGCGGGCACCGGTTGGAGCGATTTCTCTGAGCCGGTCGATTCCCCGGTCAGGATGCTCTCGTCGCATTCCAGGCCGCTGACATCGATCAGGCGGACATCGGCCGGCACGGCCTCGCCCAGCGACAGCCGGATCACATCACCCGGAACAAGCTGCGTGACATCGACGGTGACGAATTTTACGTCCCGGCGCACAAAGGCGTTGTGGTGCACCCCGGCGTGCAACTGCGCGGCGGCGCGCTCGGCGCGATATTCATTGGCAAAGCTCAGGCCGATGCTGATGGCCAGGATTGCGCCGATGATGATCGCCTGCATGCTGTCGCCCAGAAAGAAAGAGACCGCCGCGGTGCCGGCCAACAGGATCAGCACCGCGTTCCGCAGTTGACGCGCCAAGACCGCAAGCGCGCTGACCTGATGGGTACGAACTGCATTGGGGCCGTGGCTCGCAAGCCGGGCCGACGCCTGGGTGCTGGACAGCCCGGCGGCCGAGCTGTCCAGCCATCGCAGCACCTCGTCGAGGGACGCCGAGGCGACCTGCGTCGCGTTCAGTGCATGGGAGCCCGGCGCGTCGGCCACCTTGGGCGTCAACGACATCGCAGGACTCTCCCTTCCCGCGTGACTGTCGCGCATTTGTGCCCCGTCCACAAGTGACATAAGCCCTCAGAAGGCCCTCGGTTAACCAAATGTTCTTGCGGCGGCCGCCTGGGGTTGGGCCGTTGCAGTGGCGAGCCCGTCACCACGACCATACCGTTGGATGGCGGGGCATTTAGTGGACAGGCGGTCGGGATGCTGCGCCCAATTCGGTTGCAAATCAAACCCTTTCAAGAGTCGACAGAGCACATTGACGGAGCGTGGTGGCCGCGGTCCCGGCGGCTGGCCGACGAGTTGCCCGAATTGGTGACGTCGCTGTCCGAGCGACTGGGCCCGATTGCGATGGTGGGCTACCACCACGGCTGGGACGACGCGCCGACTGTACTCGAGGTCGGCGACCACCGTGTCGAGTTGCTGGGCTTCAGCAGTGACGACCCGCCCAGCGTGATCCTGATCGGGCAAGACGGTCACCATCTGACGTTGCGCGTTATCCCGCCGGACGCCAACGACCAGAGCGGCCGGCAAGCCCTGGATGAGGCACGCATCGACGAGGCGGCCATCGACGTCGTGGCGGCGGCGAACCGCGCGGCGGCCGCGCGAACCGTGTCCGACGTCGCCGACAAGCTGGCCCAGCATGAGGAGCCCGCCGACGCGCAGCGGACCGCCCAGATCAAGCAGTGGTGTGAACAGGCCGCTCAGCAGTTCGTGGACGCCCCGATACAGACCTTCGTTCCGATCCTCGTCGAACACATCGTCCGCAACCGGATGCTGGAAACCCGTGCGACAAGCACGTCCGCCGATTTTCTGTTACGTCGAGAAGCCGCTAGCCATTAGCGCGGTGACCGCTGCGACGTCGGCCGGTCCGGGCAGACCCCAGTCGGGCTTGTAGTCGAACAACTCCTCCGCTGGCACCGACTGCAAGTCGACGTCGAGAAGCTCGATGGCGTTGAGGGGAACCAGGGCGGGGTGGACCTGGCCGCAGGCACGGGCCAGGCACAGCAGTTCGAAGCGCAGCGTGGCGAGATAGTTGGCGCAGCGCACCGACTTCAATGCCGGGTCCAGACCGTGCTGCAGCCACGCCGATTGGGTGGCGACGCCGGACGGGCAGCGACCGGTGTGGCAGCGCTGGGCCTGAATGCATCCGATGGAGAACATGGCGGTCCGAGCGACATTGATCATGTCGCAGCCCATCGCCAGCGCAAGTAGGGCGTTCTCGGGGATACCGAGCTTGCCTGAGCCGATGAACACGACATCTTCGTGCCGGCCCTCCTCGGCGAAGGCTCGGTAGACGCGTGGGAAGGCCCACTTGAACGGCAGCGCGACGTGGTCGCTGAAGACCAGCGGTGCCGCGCCGGTGCCACCCTCGCCACCGTCGATGGTCACGAAGTCGACGCCCCTGCCGGTGCGGGTCATGCGTGCGGCAAGCTCGGCCCAAAACGGCCCTTCGCCGACCGCGGACTTGATGCCCACTGGCAGACCCGTCTCCGCAGCGATGCCTTCTACCAGTTCGAGCAGCCCGTCGACGTCGCTGAACGCCGAGTGCCCGGCGGGGCTCTTGCAGTCCACCCCGACCGGAATGCCCCGGATCGCGGCGATCTCCTCGGTGACTTTGGCGCCGGGCAGCATGCCGCCCAAACCGGGCTTGGCACCCTGGCTGAGCTTGATCTCAATGGCCCGGATCGACGGAGTGGCGGCCACCTGGTCGACCAGTCGGGGCAGGCTGAACGTGCCGTCCTCGTTGCGGCAGCCGAAGTACCCGGTGCCGATCTGCCAGACGAGGTCGCCACCGCTGAGGTGGTAGGGCGACACCCCGCCCTCGCCCGTCGTCTGCAGGGCACCGGCGATCGCCGCGCCCTGGTTCAGCGCGGTGACGGCGGCGCCGCCCAAGGCCCCGAAGCTCATCCCCGAGACGTTGACCAACGACGAAGGCCGGAATGCGCTTGCCCGGTTCCGCGCGCCACCGAGCACCTTTGCCGCCGGCAGCGGCACAGCCGGGTCGGGGTGGCCCGGTTCGGCGTCCGGGGCTGACACCGGGAACGCGGCGTGCTTGATGATCGCGTAGTTGTGGGCGTGCTCCAGGTCGTTGTCGGTGCCGAAGCCGAAGTAGCGGTCGGTCGACTTCGACGACGTGTACACCCAGCGCCGTTGATCACGGCTGAAAGGTCGCTCCGCATTGTTGTCGGTGACGATGTACTGGCGCAACTCCGGTCCGACCGTTTCGAGAAGGAACCGCAGGTGGCCGATGATCGGGTAGTTCCGCAGGATGGTGTGCCGGCGCTGCCATAGGTCCCAGCCCGCCAACCCGGCCATACCACCCACGGCGGCCAGCGATCGACGCTTCACGTCGAACCGAGCTCGGAGTCGGCTGCTTCGCTGCAGGCGCAGTAGAGACCCAGCAGATCGCGCGCCGAGACGATGCCGACCAGCGCACCGTCGCGCTCCACCAGGACGTGGCGGATGTAGTGGTCCATCATCCGGACCGCAACCTCGTCGGCGGTGGCCTCGGCCCTGCACCACACCAACTTGGTGCTGGCCACGTCGATGGCACGCACGGCTGCCGGATTGTCCCCACCGGCCACCACCCGGGCGACGTCGCGCTCGCTCACCAGCGCGGTGGGCCGCTCGTCGTCACCGATCACGATGGCTCCGACGTCTTGGGCGACAAGGGCTTTGGCGACGTCGGCCATGGTCGCATCAGCCGCGACGCGCGCCACCGGGTCGCCGGTAATGGTTGAAATCGGGATCAGACCCGGGGACGACCCCGGAAAGACGATGTCGGTCACGACACCATGCTGGTAGGAGCTTTGCCGTCGGTACTAGTGACCTCAGTCCTCAATTCGGGGGGTCAAACCACCCTTTCCGAGACCACTCAATTGAGCGGCACCGGCTCGAGGATCTCCGCGCGTGCCTCGGGTGCGCTGGCCCGCAACTCGTCCGCCGACACGTCGTCGGGCTGGGCCTGCGACAGTATCTCGGCCTCCACCCGCGCGTTGTAGTTGGCGACCTCACGATTGACGTCCTCGGCGCTCCACCCCAGCACCGGAGCGACCACGTCGGCCACATCGCGGGCGCAGTCGACGCCGCGGTGCGAGTATTCGATGGAGATGCGCATCCGGCGGGCCAGGATGTCCTCGAGATGCAGTGCGCCTTCGGCGGCGGCCGCATACAGCGCTTCCACCTTCAGGTAGCCCGGCGCCTCCTTGATCGGGCCGAGCAACTCGGGACGGTCTGCGGCCATGGCCAGCACCTCGTCCATCAGCGAGCCGTAGCGGTCCAGCAGATGGCGCACCCGGTAGGAATGCAGCCCCACTCGCTCGCCGACGTGCTCGACCTGGTTGATCAGCGCGAAGTACCCGTTGGCGCCCAGCAGGCTCACCTTGTCGGTGATCGACGGCGCCACCCGGGCCGGGATGAATTGCACCGCAGCGTCAATCGCGTCGGCCGCCATCACCCGGTAGGTGGTGTACTTGCCGCCCGCGATGGCGACCAGACCGGCCGCGGGCACCGCCACGGCGTGTTCCCGGGACAGCTTGGAGGTCTCGTCGCTCTCGCCGGCCAGCAGTGGGCGCAGCCCGGCATACACGCCGTCGATGTCGGCATGGGTCAGCGGAGTCGCCAGCACGGTGTTCACCGTCCCGAGGATGTAGTCGATGTCCGCCTTGGTGGCCGCCGGGTGGGCCAGGTCCAGGTTCCAGACGGTGTCGGTGGTGCCGATGATCCAGTGGCTCCCCCACGGGATGATGAACATCACCGACTTCTCGGTGCGCAAAATCATCGCGACGTCACTGACGATCCGGTCCCGCGGCACCACCACGTGCACGCCCTTGGACGCACGTACCTGAAATCGACCGCGCTGCTTGGACAACGCCTGGATTTCGTCGGTCCACACCCCAGTCGCATTGACCACCACGTGGCCGCGGACCTCGGTGATCGAGCCGTCTTCGGAGTCGCGCACCCGCACGCCGGTGACCCGGTCGCTCTCGCGCAGCAACGCGACCACCTGGGTGGAGGACCGGACGACGGCGCCGTAATGCGCGGCGGTGCGCGCGACCGTCATGGTGTGCCGGGCGTCGTCGACGACGGTGTCGTAATAGCGAATACCGCCGATCAGGGACGTCCGCTTTAACCCCGGGCTTAGTCGCAATGCGCCGGCACGGGTCAAATGCTTTTGCGCCGGAACGGATTTCGCGCCGCCCAGGGTGTCGTAGAGGAAGATGCCCGCGGCCATGTACGGGCGTTCCCAGCCCCGCTTGGTCAGTGGGAACAAGAACGGCAACGGCTTGACCAGGTGCGGTGCCAGCTTGGTCAGCGACAGCTCACGCTCGTAAAGCGCCTCGCGGACCAGCCCGAACTCCAGTTGCTCGAGGTAACGCAACCCGCCGTGGAACATCTTCGACGAGCGGCTGGATGTGCCGGACGCCAAATCCCGCGCCTCGACCAGCGCGACCTTGAGGCCGCGGGTGGCCGCGTCCAGCGCACACCCGGAGCCCACCACGCCGCCGCCGATGACCACCACGTCGAACTGCTCGGCGCCGAGTCGCTCCCAGGCCACCGCGCGTTGCTCGGGTCCCAGGGCGTGGTTTGGGCTGCTCATTCGCCGAAACTCCTGTCAGTTACTGGCCGGTAGGGCAGTGCATCAACCAGGCTAGTTCTTCAGTCGCTGTGGAGCCTTCTTTCAGTCCAGATCGTCGTGGGCCATCAGCCGCCGGGCGGCTTCGGTGACCGAACCCGACAGCGACGGGTAAACGGCCAGCGTCTGGGCCAACTCGTTGACGGTGATGCGGTTGGTCACGGCGACGGCGATCGGCAGGATCAGCTCCGAGGCGATCGGCGCCACGACCACGCCGCCGATCACCACGCCGGTGGACTTGCGGCAGAAGATCTTGACGAAACCCTGCTGCAGGCCCGACATCTTGGCCCGTGCGTTGGTCCGCAACGGCAGCATGATGGTCCGCGCGCTGAACGACCCGTCGTCGATCGCCGATTGCGGTACACCCACCGCGGCGATCTCCGGTCTGGTGAACACCGTCGCGGCCACGGTGCGCAACCGGATCGGGCTGACGCCTTCGCCTAGCGCGTGATACATCGCGATCCGGCCCTGCATCGCGGCGACCGAAGCCAGCAGCAGCAGACCGGTGCAGTCGCCCCCGGCGTAGATCCCGGGCACCGAGGTCCGCGAAACCCGGTCCACCTTCAGGTAGTCGCCTTTGGCGAGCTCGATGCCGACGCGTTCCAGGCCCAAACCGCTGGTGTTGGGCACCGAGCCGATGGTCATCAGGGCGTGGCTGCCCTCGACGGTGCGGCCGTCGGTCATGGTGACCAGGACTCCGGAGTCGGTGCGGGTGACCGACTCGGCGCGGGCGTGCTTGAACAGCTGGACGCCCCGTTCGGCGAACGACTCTTCCAGCACCAGCGCGGCATCGGCGTCCTCGTAGGGCAACACCCGGTCGCGGCTGGCCGCCACCGACACCTGCACACCCAACTCGGTGTAGGCGTGCACGAACTCGGCACCGGTCACGCCCGAACCCACCACGATCAGGTGCTCGGGCAACGCCTTCAGGTCGTAGAGCTGGCGCCAGGTCAGGATGCGTTCGCCGTCCGGCTGGGCCGACGGCAGGACCCGGGGGCTGGCGCCGGTGGCGATCAGCACCACGTCGGCGTCGTATTCGCTGGTGCTGCCGTCGGCGGCGGTCGCCTTGACGCGGTGCCGCGCCAGCCCGGGGGTGGGATCGACCAACTCGCCGCGCCCGGCGACCAACTCGACACCCGCGCTGCGCAACTGGCTGGCGATGTCGGCGGATTGCTCGCCGGCCAGCCGCTTGACTCGGGCATGGATCTGCGGCAGCAAGATCTTGGCGTCGTCAATGTCGATGTCGAAGCCCAGCCGCGGCGCCCGGCGTAGCTCGGTGCGCAGCCAGGTGGACGCGATGAACGTCTTCGACGGCACGCAGTCTTCCAGCACGGCCGCCCCGCCGATGCCATCGCAATCGATCACGGTGACATGGGCTGTGTCGGGATGTGAGGTTGCGGCGACCAAAGCGGCCTCATAGCCGGCCGGGCCTCCGCCGATGATCACGATGCGGCTCACCACAGGCATAACCTAGCTTGGCGCGGCGCCCGGCGTGCGGTAGAGCCGAGCATCATTGCCAGCTCGGCCCCTCAGGTGCGGGCCACGCGGGCAGGTCCCGTCTAAGCTTTCCCCCGTGCCGCTCTATGCCGCCTACGGGTCGAACATGCATCCCGACCAGATGCTGCAGCGCGCACCCCATTCGCCGATGGCCGGAACGGGCTGGCTGCCGGGGTGGCGGCTGACGTTCGGCGGCGAGGACATCGGCTGGGAAGGGGCGCTGGCCACCGTCGTCGAAGACCCGGATTCCAGGGTTTTCGTGGTGCTCTACGACATGACACACGCGGACGAGAAGAACCTCGACCGCTGGGAGGGCTCCGAGTTCGGCGTGCACAAGAAGATCCGCTGCCGGGTGGAGCGCGTGTCCTCAGACACCACCATCGATCCCGTCCTGGCGTGGCTGTATGTGCTGGACGCCTGGGAGGGCGGGCTGCCGTCGGCGCGCTATCTGGGAGTTATGGCCGACGCGGCCGAGATCGCCGGCGCGCCCGACGAATACGTGCATGACCTGCGCACCCGCCCGGCCCGCAATATCGGCCCTGGGACTACGGCCTAGCTGGCCTCTTGCCCTTTGCCCTTGCCGCGAGCGTGCACAGACCCGCCGCGAGCGCGCCCAAATGCACAACAAAAAGCCCCTCTCCCCGGCAATTTGCGGCCCCTCGCGGGAAACCCCCCAGACAGACCCGCCGCGAGCGCGCTCAAATGCACAACAAAAAGCCCTTCTCCCCGGCAATTTGCGGCCCCTCGCGGGAAACCCCCCAGCCCCTCGCGGCACACCTCATGCCCCTCGCGGCGCACCTTATGCCGCTCGCGCGTGCTCCAAACGCGTAGTGAGCCGCCGGACCAGTTCGGCGGGCCGGTACCTGACGTCCTCGAAAATGATCGGCACGACCACCCACCCCAGATCCAGCAGCGCGGCGGTTCGACGACGGTCCCGCACCAACGCCTCGGGCCCGCTGTGCCAGTCAAGGCCGTCGTACTCGGCGGCGACGCGATACTCGGGCCAGGCGAAATCGAGACGCCAGGTCCGGCCAGTGACGTCCACAACCTCGAACTGCAGCTCCTGCGGCGGCACTCCGCCGTCGATCATGACCAGCCGGGCCTCGCTCTCCATCGGCGACTCGGCCAGCGGGTTCGCCAAGCTCAGCAGCTCGCGGACCGTGACAATGCCCCGGCGGCCAGACTGCCTCCGGATCGCATGCTCCAGCTCGTCGCGGGTGCACGTGCCGCTGCGCAGCGCGGCGTCCAGCGTCGCCAGCACACGAGGCCGACGCAGCGAGCGCCCCACCTCGACCGCCGTCCACGCGGGCGTGGTCACCGGCCTTCCTGCGACCACGGTCAGCGGCGCGCCCTCCCGACGGTGCACTACCAGGCCGTCCGTCGGGCGCAAGCGCCGGCCGACCGGATTGAGCACATGCAAATCCGTCGGTTGCTCGGTGTCGAACCCGTAAGCCGCCGCAGCAGTACCCAGGCACGCCGCGACCGTCGTACCGGCTGCCAGGTCGAGCCCACGCAGTCGCAACCCGGGCGTCAGCTCGCCGCGGCCGTATATGCCGTGCCAAATCTTCTGCAGTGCACCGTGATTCACGCTGGATTCCAGGCCGCGGCGGGTGAGGAATGTCAAGGCCTGCCCAGCGGTGACCACTCCGCCCTGTTCGTCAAGCAGCCGACAAAGTTCCGCATGCATGCCGGGTATCTTCAGCATCCCCCGCGGCCCCGGCAATTCACCGCCGCGAGCGTCCGCAAAATGCCGGCCAAAGGGCGGTTTGCGCGTACATATGCGCGCGCTCGCGACAGATCAGAACAGGGCAGCCTGCTCGATGATGTTGACCATCACCCGCAACCCGATGGCCAGGGCCCGCTCGTCGAGGTCGAACGTCGGCTGATGCAGGTCCAACTGCGGCCCCTCGCCCGACCACACGCCCAACCTCGCCATCGCGCCCGGAATCTCCTCCAAGTACCAGGAGAAGTCCTCGCCGCCGCCGGACTGCCGGGTGTCAGCCAGCACATCCGGGCCGACAGCTTCGATCGCGTGGGTGAGGATGCGCGTCGAGACGTCTTCGTTGACCACCGGTGGCACGCCACGCCGGTATTCCACCGTGTGGTCGATCTGCAGCGGCGACAGCAGGCCCGCAACGGCGCCACGGATCATGTCCTCGAGATCCACCCACGTCTGGCGGCTGGCGGTGCGAACGGTGCCCGCCAAAACCCCGGTCTGCGGAATGGCATTGGGCGCCACACCCGCGTTGACCGCGCCCCACACCAACACGGTGCTGTTGCGCGGGTCGATGCGCCGCGACAGCACCCCGGGCAGCCCGGTGATCAGCGTGCCCAGCGCGTAGACCAGGTCGGCGGTCAGGTGCGGGCGCGACGTGTGTCCACCCGGCGAATGCAGGGTGATCTCGACCTGGTCGGCCGCCGAGGTGATGGGCCCCTGCCGGACCGCGACCTTGCCCACCTCGAGCCGTGGGTCGCAGTGCAGCGCGAAGATCCGCGACACACCGCTGATCGCGCCGGCCCCGATCGCGTCGATCGCGCCGCCGGGCATCAGCTCTTCGGCGGCCTGGAAGAGCAGCCGCACACCGACCGGCAGCTCCGGCACCGACGTCAGGGCCAGCGCCGTACCCAGCAGGATCGCGGTGTGCGCGTCATGGCCGCAGGCGTGCGCGACGTTGGGCATCGTCGAGGCATACGGCGCGCCGGTCCGCTCGGCCATCGGTAGCGCGTCCATGTCGGCGCGCAGCGCGATCCTCGGTTGATGCTCGGGCCCGAAGTCACAGGTCAGCCCCGTCCCGCCGGGCAGCACCTTGGGGTTGAGCCCCGCGTCGGCCAACCGTTCGGCGACGAACTGCGTGGTGGCGTACTCCTGCCGGCCCAGCTCCGGATAGCGGTGGATGTGCCGGCGCCAGGCGATCAGATCGTCGTAGTGGGCGGCCAGCCACGATTCGGCAGTGTCGACGAGGCTCATACCTCTACCTCACTAGCCCGCCTGAGTTGCTGAGCGGCCAGCACCCGGTCCCGTTCGGCGGGGGTCTGGGCGAGGTGGACGATCGTGCGCGCCAGCATGATCGCTCCCTCGATCACCGCGCGGTCGGCGCTGGGACTTGCGGCCGCGTCGGCGAAGGCTCGCTGATGAACCGTCGCGCCGCCCGCGTCGACGCCGATCACCGGATGAATCCCCGGCAGCGCCTGCGTCACGTTGCCCATGTCGGTGCTGCCCAGCGGAAGCCTCCACTCGACGTCGGGCGCCACCGGGTCGCGTCCGAGCCGGCGCATCTCCTCCCGGCACCGGTCGGCCAGCCAGGCGTCGGGCTTGAGTTCGGCGTATGCCGGTGCGGGAGTGCCGATTTCGTATTCGCAGCCGGCGGCCAGCGCGCCCGCGGCAAAGCAAGCGAACATCCTGCCCTCCAGCTCGCGCAGCGAGTCTATTTCGATCGCCCGCATCGCATACTGCAGCGCCGCGCGGCCCGGGATGACGTTGACGGCCTGACCGCCCTCGGTCACGATGCCGTGCACCAGTTGTCCGGGGGCCATCTGCTGCCGCAACACCCCGATGGCAACCTGCGCGACGGTTACGGCATCGGCGGCGTTGATCCCCAGATACGGTGCGACGGCGGCGTGCGATTCCTTGCCTCGGTATTCGACGGTGACCTCGGACAACGCCAGTGAGCGCGCCCCGGCCATGTCGGTCGTCCCGGGATGCACCATAACCGCGACGGCGACGTCGTCGAACGTCCCGGCCCGCAGCATCAGTACTTTGCCTCCGCCGGCCTCTTCGGCGGGAGTTCCCAGCAGTGCCACCGTCAGGCCGAGGTCGTCGGCCACCTCGGCCAGCGCCAGCGCGGTGCCCACTGCCGACGCCGCGATGATGTTGTGGCCGCAGGCATGTCCGATCTCGGGCAGCGCGTCGTACTCGGCGCACACCCCGACCACCAACGGCCCACTGCCGAAGTCCGCGCGGAAAGCGGTGTCCAAACCGGCAGCGGGCGAGGTGATTTCGAAACCACGCTCGGCGACCAGCGCCTGCGCTTTGGCGCAGCTGCGGTGTTCGGCGAACGCCAGCTCCGGCTCGGCATGGATCGAGTGGGACAACTCGACGAGATCGGCGCCGCGACGCCGCACCACATCCTCGACGATGTCCACTGCGCTGGCTTCCGGCATCTTCGCAGTATCCCACCGAGACGCGTCGGCGACGGTCAAACCCGTCCGGCGACGAATGCCGCGGCCTGGCCGGGGTAGGGCGGTGAGTCGTAGTCGTGGTGCGCATCCCGGTCGCGACCACCGACGACGCAGATCGGATCACCGGGGCTGCACAGGTCGATGGCGCGGCCGGCGAACTGGCCGGCTGTGGAAAGGGGCGTGTTGAAGCGATTGCCGGGGTTGCCGAATACCGCAACCGCCGCGACCTTGCCGGCCAGGCCGGGATCCAGCGCCGGGGCCGATCCGAAGTTGCCGATGCGCTGGCCGAGGGGCGGCACGCCCGCCAGCATCGAGACCGCGGCGGCGCCCTGCGAGAAGCCACCGAGCACCAGGTGCGTGGCAGGACACTGGCCGGCCATGAAGGCGACGTGATCCCGCGCGTCGTTGGCGGCGTCGCCGGTGGTCAGGAAGTTGTAGCTGGCCTGATAGTTCACCGCGTACGCCTGAACGGTGCGCGAGCCGAGAGCAGGCTGCAGCGCGGCGAACAGCGCGTCGCCGATCTGCCCCAAGCCGGGCGGCTCGGCGGTGCCGCGGGCGAAGATGAGCTCGACATCCGGACACCCGTCGGCTGCTGCCGTCGGTGCCCGCCCGCTGATGATCGTTACCACGGCGACAGCGACGGCCAGGCCGACCAGCGGCCACCCACGAAGACCCATACGGCAGATCCTCACATATACCCGCGCTCGCCATCGCGCCGCTAGGCTCGCCCAGTGTGACCCCCGGCGAGCTCGCACGGATCGCGGCACAGGTGATCGCCGAACGCACCGAGACACCCGAGCACGACGTCGCAATCGTTCTCGGGTCCGGCTGGGCTCCGGCCGTCGCGGCGCTGGGCACCCCGACCGCCGTGCTACCCATGGCCGAACTGCCTGGGTTCACGCCGCCGAGCGCAGTGGGGCACAGCGGCCAGCTGATGTCGATGCGGATCGGTGGGCAACGGGTTTTGGTGCTGGCCGGCCGCTTGCACCCATACGAGGGCCATGACCTGTGCCACGTCGTGCACCCGGTGCGGGCGGCCTGTGCGGCGGGGGCGCGCATCGTCGTGCTGACCAACGCGGCCGGCGGACTGCGTGCAGACATGCAGGTCGGCCAGCCGGTGCTGATCAGCGACCACCTCAACATGACCGCGCAGTCGCCGTTGGTCGGCGCGGAGTTCGTCGACCTGACCGACGCCTACTCGCCGTGGTTGCGCCGGCTGGCCCGCGAGGCCGATCCGGGCCTGGCCGAAGGCGTCTACGCGGGCATGCCGGGGCCGCATTACGAGACGCCCGCCGAAATCCGCATGCTGAAACTGCTGGGCGCCGACCTGGTCGGCATGTCGACGGTGCACGAGACCATCGCGGCCCGGGCGGCAGGTGCCGAGGTGCTGGGCGTCTCGCTGGTGACCAACCTGGCAGCCGGGATCAGCGGTGAACCGATCAGTCACGCCGAGGTGCTCGCGGCGGGCGCCGCGTCGGCGACCCGGATCGGCTCCCTGCTGGCGGATGTCATAGCCAAAGTGCCGTGACGCCCGAGGAGTGGATCGCGCACGACCCCGACCCGGCGACGGCCGCTGAGCTCGCCGCGTGTGGTCCTGACGAACTGGCGGCGCGATTCGCCCGGCCGCTGACGTTCGGCACCGCGGGATTACGCGGGCCGGTACGCGGCGGACCGGACGCGATGAACCTCGCGGTGGTGTCGCGCGCCAGCTGGGCGGTGGCACAGGTGCTCAAGGAGCAAGAGCGGGCCGGTGCGGTGGTGATCGTCGGCCGTGACGCCCGGCACGGCTCCGCGGCATTCGCGGCCGCGACGGCGGAAGTTATTGCCGCTGAGGGCTTTTCCGTGCTGATGCTGCCCGATCCGGCGCCTACGCCGGTGCTGGCGTTCGCGGTGCGCCACACCGGCGCCGCCGCCGGAATGCAGATCACCGCGTCGCACAACCCACCGTCCGACAACGGCTACAAGGTGTACTTCGACGGCGGCGTCCAGATCGTCTCGCCCACCGACCGCCAGATCGAAGCGGCCATGTCCGCCGCTCCCCCGGCCGACCAGATCGCCCGCCGGCCAGTCGAACCCGCCAACGCCGACCTGCTCGACCGCTACATCGACCGCGCGGCGACGGTGCGACGCGGCACCGGCACGGTCCGGGTAGCCCTGACGCCGCTGCACGGTGTGGGCGGCGCGGTGGCCGTCGAGACACTGCGCCGCGCCGGGTTCCGCGACGTACACACCGTCGCCAGCCAGTTCGCGCCGGACCCCGACTTCCCCACCGTCGCGTTCCCCAATCCCGAGGAGCCCGGCGCCGCCGACGCCTTGCTAGCCCTGGCCGAGGACGTCGCCGCCGATGTGGCGATCGCCCTGGATCCCGACGCGGACCGGTGCGCCGTCGGGATACCGACCGCGCAGGGCTGGCGGATGCTCTCGGGCGACGAAACCGGTTGGCTGCTGGGCGATTACATCTTGAGGCGTCAGACTGGACATTCGGTCGTGGCCAGCACCGTGGTGTCGTCGCGGATGCTCGCCGCGATCGCGGCGCACTACAGCGCCGTGCACGTCGAGACCCTCACCGGCTTCAAATGGCTGGCGCGCGCCGACGCGGGCCTGCCCGCCGGCACCCTGGTGTACGCCTACGAGGAAGCGATCGGGCACTGCGTCGACCCCGCCGCCGTGCGCGACAAGGACGGCATCAGCGCGGCGGTGTTGTTCTGCGATCTGGTGGCCGAGCTGAAAAGTCGGGGCCGTTCGGTGCCCGACCTGCTCGACGAGCTGGCCCGACGACATGGCGTGCACGACGTTGCCGCGGTGTCACGCCGGGTCGCCGACGCGGACGAGGCCGCCGCCCTGATGCAACGGCTTCGGGCGGACCCGCCGAGCCGGCTGGGTGGATTCACCGCGAACATGACCGACATCACCGACGCGCTGATCTTCACCGGCGGCGACGACGACATGTCGGCCAGGGTGGTGGTGCGGCCGTCGGGAACCGAACCAAAGCTGAAGTGCTACTTGGAAGTTCGCTGCGCGGTGACCGCGGACCTGGAGACCGCCCGGGAGCGGGCGCGCACGCTGCGGGACGAGCTGGTCGCCGCGGTGAAAGGCTGGTGAGCTAGCGCGGCCCGAACTGGCGGTCGCCCGCGTCACCCAAACCTGGCACTATGTAGGCGATCTCGTTGAGCCCGTCGTCGACCGCCGCGGTGAACAACCGCAAATTCGGCGCGATTTTCTCAACGGCCGCAAGACCTTCCGGCGCGGCGACCACACAGAGCACGGTGATGTCCGTCGCGCCGCGGCGCAGCAACAGCCCGATGGTGTGCGTCATCGAGCCGCCGGTGGCCAGCATGGGGTCCAGCACCATCACCGGCAGGTCGGAGAGGTCGTCGGGCAGCGACTCCAGGTACGGCACCGGCTGCGCGGTTTCCTCGTCGCGGGCCACGCCGACGAAGCCCACCCGGGACTCCGGTATCGCAGCGTGCGCCTCGTACACCATGCCCAGCCCGGCCCGCAGCACCGGGACCAGCAGCGGCGGCTTGGCCAGCCGCGACCCCACCGTCTCTGCCAACGGCGTGCGTATCGGGACCGGCGCGCTGGGCGCGTCCCGGGTGGCCTCGTAGACCAGCATCAGCGTGAGTTCACGCAACGCGGCCCGGAACGCGGCGTTGTCGGTGCGCTCGTCGCGCAGCGCGGTCAATCGCGCAGCGGCCAGTGGGTGGTCGATGACGCTTACGTCCACGGCTTTGGAGCCTAATGGCGATCGCAAGCACGGCGAAGCCGGGCGCAGCGGGTCGCCGTCATCCAGCCCGGCGATCGCAAGCACGGCGAAGCCGGGCGCAGCGGGTCGCCGTCATCCAGCCCGGGTAACGATCCGAAGAAGCTCCGCTGACACGCTTTCGTCCGTCCGGTCGGCGGCCCAAAACCGCCCATATACTCCCCGGATGCGAGCCCTGCGGCTGTTCTGCGCGGTGGCGGCGATCGGGGTGCTGGCCTTCCCCTGGGGTACGACTGCCGCTCGACTGCGCCTTGCGGCGGCCACTCTTCCGACGCCCGACCACGTGGTGATCGTGGTGGAGGAGAACCGCTCACAGGCCAGCATCATCGGCAACAAGTCGGCTCCGTTCATCAACGCACTGGCCGCGGGCGGGGCGATGATGACCCAGTCATTCGCCGAAACACATCCCAGCGAGCCGAACTACTTGGCACTGTTCGCGGGCGACACGTTCGGTCTGGCGAAAGACAGCTGCCCGGTCAACGGCGGTGCCCTGCCCAATCTCGGCTCTGAGCTACTGGCCGCCGGTCACACCTTCGTGGGATTCGCCGAAGGCCTGCCGGCGGCCGGCTCGACGGTCTGCGGTGCGGGCAAGTACGCGCGCAAGCATGTGCCCTGGGCCAACTTCAGCAACGTACCGCCGGCGAACTCGCTGCCGTTCTCGGCGTTTCCGTCCGGGAACTTCGCCAGCCTGCCGACGGTGTCGTTCGTCATCCCCGACAACGACAACAACATGCACGACGGCTCGATCGCCCAGGGCGACGCGTGGCTGAACCGTCAGCTGTCCGGCTACGCCAACTGGGCCAAGTCCAACAACAGCCTGCTGATCGTCACCTGGGACGAGGACGACCAATCCGGTGTTCAAGGCAGTCGTAACCAGATCCCGACGGTCTTCTACGGCGCACACGTGCAGCCGGGGACCTACAACGAGCAGATCAACCACTACAACGTGCTCGCCACGCTGGAGCAGATGTACGGGCTGCCCAAGACGGGCAATGCGGCGAACGCCCCGGTCATCGCCACCATCTGGGGCGGGTAACCACTACCGGAACGGGCGCCGCGCCGGGTCGTCGCTATTCTGTGCCGCATGGTTGCTGCTCTCGTGCCCATCCGCCTGAGCCTGTCCGACGGTGACCGCTACACGGTGTGGGCACCCCGCTGGCGCGACTCCGGCGACGAGTGGGAGGCGTTTCTGGGCAAGGATGACGACCTGTTCGGCTTCGAGACCGTCGCTGACCTGGTCGCGTTCGTACGCTCCGACTCCGACAACGATCTCGTCGACCACCCCGCCTGGAAGGTCCTGACCGAGGCTCACGCGCATAGCTTCGAACCGGACGACGACAAGGAGTTCGACCTGGTCGCTGTCGAGGAGCTGGTGTCCGAGAAACCCACCGAGGCGTCGGTGACCTCGCTTGCGGCCACCCTGGCGATCGTGTCGTCCATCGGATCGGTGTGCGAGCTGGCCGCGGTGTCCAAGTTCTTCAACGGCAACCCGACGCTGGGCACGGTCTCGGGCGGACTTTCGAACTTCACCGGCAAGGCAGGCCAGAAGCGCTGGAATGCGCTCGCTGAGATCATCGGCCGCAGCTGGGACGACGTGCTCGGCGCGATCGACAAGATCGTCAGCACGCCGGAGGTCGACGAAAAGGAATCGGAAAAGGCCGCCGACGAGCTGGCCGAAGAGCCCGAGGAAGAGGAAGAGGCGGAAGAAGAAGAGGCCGACACGGACGAGGCCGACGAGGCCGACGAGGCCGACGAGACGGACGACACCGACGAGAGCGACGAGAGCGACGAGACCGACGAGACCGGCGAGACCGAAGAAGCTGAAGACGAGGACGCAGAGGACGAAGAAGCCGAAGAAGACGATGCCGAAGAAGACGAACAAGACGAAGAGGAGGAGGACCGCGCGGCGGGCGACACCGTCGTGCTGGGCAGCGACGAGGACTTCTGGCTGCAGGTGGGCATCGACCCGATCCAGATCATGACCGGTGCGGGCACCTTCTACACGCTTCGGTGCTACTTCGACGATCGCCCGATCTTCCTGGGCCGCAACGGCCGGATCAGCGTGTTCAGCTCCGAGCGATCCCTGGCGCGCTATCTCGCCGACGAGCACGACCACGACTTGTCCGATCTGAGCACCTACGACGACATCCGCACCGCCGCCACCGACGGCTCGCTTGCGGTCGACGTGACCGACGACAACGTCTACGTGCTGAGTGGGCTGTCCGACGATTTCGGGGACGGGCCGGACGCCGTGGACCGCGAGCAGCTCGACCTGGCGGTCGAACTGCTCCGCGACATCGGTGCGTACTCCGAGGAGACCACGGTCGACAAGGCGCTGGAAACCAGCCGGCCGCTGGGCAAGCTGGTGGCCTACGTG
>NZ_DATJYB010000227.1:0-6033 GCF_035499775.1 Mycobacterium sp.
CCCGACGGTGTCCAGTTCATCGGTGAGTTCGTAACTGGCAATGCCGCACTCGATCAATGCCAGGGTCTTCCCGGCGTGCCCGATCACGTTGGTGTTGGCGCCGATTGAGAAGAATCCGAAATGATCCGGCGGCGGGGGCTCGCCCAGCGCCTTGGCCGCCATCGGCCCACGCACCCAGCGGTTGCGGTGCCACTCGGCCTTCCCCTCGCGGATGCGAATGCCGTGCACCATCCCGTCGCCGATGAACCAGTGGTACAGCTCAGGGTCGAGTTCACCGACGGGATTAGCCCCGTTGCGCAGATACCGGCCGTCCAGGAATTCGGGAATGCCTCCGGTGACCTCGAGGTCGGTCAGCGTTAATTCCTGGTTCATGGGGGCGAACGGACCGTGCAGGTAGCGATTGGTCACTGGCGAACCTCCTGGATCGCGCGGCGGCCTTAACGGCTGGTGCTGACGCCGTCCCGCTATCGTGCGGCACAACTTGACACGTGTCAAGTTCGAATCAGCGTTCCACTGACCGGGCAACCCGGGTATCGGCAATGCCCCGTCCGTGTTGACTCGCTGCTATGAGCGAGCAGATCACGCTTCCGGAGCTGCAGGAGTTCATTGCCGGCTTCTGGTACCACTACGACGAGGCCCACTACGACGACCTGGCGGCCAGCTACGCCGACGACGTGCGCTACGTGAGTAGAAGCGACAGTGGCGCAAGCCCATTCGAGGAGTTGATGTCGCCCGAACTGACCGGGCGGGACGCGGTCATGGGTTGGCTGTCCGATCACCGCAAGCAGAGCCCCTACCCGTTGCGGCACCACGCCACCAACGTGCACCCCACCGGCACCGACGGCGACGTCACCCGCGCACGCTTCTACATCCTCGTCAACCAGATCGCGAATTTTGTGCCGTTCGCCGTCTCCAGCGGCATCGCCAACGTCGCCGTGCGGCGCGGCGGGAACGGGCTAGAGTTCACCGAGATGGAAGTCATCCTGGACACCACCAACTCCGTCCCGCTGGCCGAGTTCACCGCCGGCAGCGCCGCCGGTTCGTGAGCGCCCGCGAAACATTCGCCGGTGGTGTCGCCGTCATCACCGGAGCCGGCGCCGGGATCGGGGCGGGTCTGGCGCGCCACGCCCATCAGCTGGGTATGACGGTGGTGCTGGCCGACATTGATATTGAAGCCGGGGCATCCCTGCGCGATGAACTGGGTGACCGCGCCGTCGACGTGGTGTGCGACGTACGCGACCCGGATGCCGTGCAGGAGTTGGCCGACCGGGTGTACCGGGAGGTGGGCCCGGTGCGTCTGTTGGTGAACAACGCCGGCATCGAGCAGTTCGGCTATCTGTGGGACACGCCGCTGCCGAACTGGCAGCGCGTCATCGACATCAACATCAGCGGCGTCTTCCACGGGGTGCGCTCGTTTCTGCCCAAGATGATGGCCACTGACGAACCGGCCTGGGTCTGGAACCTGTCGTCGGTCGGCGCGGTGGTCGCGATTCCGATGCAGACGCCCTACATCATGAGCAAGCACGCGGTGCTGGCGATGACCGAGTGCCTGCGCCTCGAGGTGGAAAAAGCCGGGCACGGCAACCACATTCAGGTGCAGGCCGTGCTGCCCGGCGCGGTGGTCTCCAACATCTTCGAATCCGCCGGTGGCGTCGGCTCCGCCGGTGACGCCGGCAGCGCCGAGGCGCAGCGCTCCGCGATGCTGGACCTCAAGGCCGGGGCGATGGATCCGCTGGCGGCAGCCGAGACGCTGTTCGAGCAGGCGGCCGAGGGCCGGTTCTACTTGGTCACCCAGGAGTCGGTCGTGACGGCAATGGAAAGACGTGCCGAAGTCCTTGCCGCACAGCTTCCCCCAACGCTGAGATGACCCTGGATCCGGATGCGGCCGCACGGGTTGCCTCGTTCGGCGACATCGGACCGATGCGGGCGCGCGGTCTGGCGGCGGTGCGGGCCGCGATCGAAGCCGCACCGCTACCCGACGACATGCCGGACATGGCTGCCGTCACCGACGCGGTCACACCCGGCTCTGTTCCGGTCCGGATCTACTGTCCGACAAGCGATTCCGGCCAGGCGGTGCTGGTGTACTTCCACGGCGGCGGGCTGGTCATGGGGACCAACCACTCCTTCGAGCCGCTGGCCCGGGCACTGGCATCCGAGTCCGGCGCGGTCGTCGTCGCGGTGGACTATCGGCTGGCGCCCGAGCACCCGCCGCCGGCCCAGTTCGACGACGCCTACACCGCCACCGAATGGGTCTCGCGGCAACCCTGGGTCGATACCGGCCGACTCGCCGTGGTCGGTGACAGCGCGGGCGGTTCGCTGGCCGCGGGGGTGGCACTTGCCGCACGCGACCGCGGCGGCCCCGCGATCTGCGCGCAGGCGCTGCTTTATCCGGGCCTCGATCGCGACATGAGCGCTTCGTCCATCACTGAGCTGGCCGACGCGCCGATGCTCACCCGCGACGACATCGACTACATGCACGCCCTCGTCGACGGCGATGCCGGCCCGCCAACCGACGCCTACCAGGTCCCGGCGTATGCGACCGACCTGTCCGGACTACCGCCGGCGATCGTGGTGACGGCGGGCTGCGATCCGATCCGGGACTGGGGCGAGCGGTATGCGACCCGGCTGATTGATGCCG
Organism: Mycobacterium sp.; assembly: GCF_035499775.1. Taxonomy (GTDB): domain Bacteria; phylum Actinomycetota; class Actinomycetes; order Mycobacteriales; family Mycobacteriaceae; genus Mycobacterium. The sequence continues at coordinate 2,639 of NZ_DATJYB010000227.1, forward strand.
GGGTGCAGACCACCTTGACCCGCTATCCCGGTATGTACCACGGCTTTCTGATGCGGTCCGAGGCGACCGCGCGCGGCCGGCTGGCCATCGCCGAGACTGGGGCGCTGCTGCGGGCGAAGTTCGCGCATCCGGTTGAGTTCGACGTCCCGATCACCGGACAGAAAGCCACCGCGACGCGGTGACGCCGCGCACAATCACATCGATCACCCTGCAAAGGAGACCAGTGATGCTCACCCAGGAGCGCCGGATCGAGCTGTCCGAGGTGCTGCGGCCGGCCGCACCGCCCCGCGAGATCGACAACGTCTACACCGATGACCAGCGTGAGCGCCTGCTTGACGTGGTGCGCACCGAGGGCCCGTGGCGATTGATCATCGCCCAACACTTCGCGTCGGCCGACGAGCTGATCGCGACCATGAGCGGCCTGTTCCCCGAGGGATACACCCCGTCGCTTGACCTCTTCCTCACCCCGACCTTCCGCGGCTACCTGGCCAACTACGGTGCGGTGCTCTACCCGGAGCTGCACGACTGCTTCTACAACGACCGGTTCCTGCAAATGGCGAAGAGCTACTGGAACGCCGAGTACGCGAAGCCGCAACTGATGCTGTTCAACATCAACGGCCCGTGCGCCAATCGCGATCCCGGACATCTGGATTCACCAAGCTTCCGTGGCGTGCGACATGAGAACGCACCGACGTGGTTGTGCAGCGTGATGGGCAAGTCGGGCCTGTTCGACCAGTACCTGATCAAGATGGCCCAGGTCATCACCTGGTTTTCGCTGGACGGCGAGAGTGGCTTCACCTACTGGCCGGACGGGCCGCTGGGCGCGCCCAAGCGGGTGCTGCCGCCGATCTACAACCGCGGCGTAGTGGTCCAGAACGAGATGATGGTGCACCGCGGCGAGGCGAACGGCCCTCTGGACCAACAGATTCCGGCGGGGTTGGCGTTCGACACCGTGTTCACCGGCGACCCCGCCGACCGTGACCAGTGGCTGCTGAAGAACGGCGAGGACGTGATCGCGCGCCACCGCACCGACGAGCTGCGGTTCCTGGTGCACTGGTCGGCCGAGGTGTTCTCCGACTACGAGGAACTGAAGAAGAACATGGAGGGCTCCGACGACCTGACCATCGAGAAGGCCATCGACATCATGGTCGACGACATCAACGCCAGGGGCGTCAAACTCGACATACCCAGCGAACCGCTGCACCATCCGGAGTTCATCGCCGCCCTGAACAGTGCCTACGACATCGGTGGACCGACGACCTACCCCGCGGAAGCGCCGATCAGCGCCTTCCAGTTGTGACCGAAAGGTATTGCTCGATGGATCGTTTCGCTGATCGCCGTGTCATCGTCACCGGCGCTGGGTCGGGTATCGGCCAGGCTGCCGTCGCCCGCCTGCTCGATGAGGGTGCCACCGTCGTGGCCTACGACATCTCCGAATCCGGGCTGGCTGCCACTACAGCTGCGGCCGAGGAAGCCGGCACCGGCAAGCGGCTCACCACGGCGGTGCTCGACATCTCCGTCGAGGCCGACGTGATCGCCGCGGTCGACTCGGCCGTTGCCGACCTCGGTGGACTCGAGGTGCTGGTGAATGTGGCGGGCATGCAGACGTGTTCGAATACCCATGAGACCACCCTCGACGACTGGAACCGCACCTTGGCGGTCAACCTCACTGGTACCTTCCTGATGACGCGGCAGGCCCTGCCCGCGCTGCTGGAGTCCGGTCGCGGCGTGGTGGTCAACTTCACCTCGACGTCGGCGAGCTTCGCGCACCCGTATATGGCTGCCTACGCGGCGAGCAAGGGCGGGATCCTCAGCTTCACGCATTCATTGGCGCTGGAGTACTCCAAGCGAGGGCTGCGCGCGGTCAACATCCAACCCGGTGGCGTGTCCACCGCACTGGCCAACACCACGCTGGACAAGATGCCCGAGGGCTACGACCCTGGGCTGTGGGCCAAGCAGACGCCGCTGCTGCACGGCAACACCAGCGAAATCCTCGGCGACACAGGCGCTGTCGCCGCGGTGATCGCGATGGTGGCTTCCGACGACGGGGCGTTCATCACCGGAACCGAGATACGGATCGACGGCGGCGCGCACGCTTAACTCCCGCGGGGATTAGCTACCTCACCACCACGGTGCTCGGCTCTCGCGGCACACCCAGGTGACGATGTGACGGCGGGCGCCGGCCACCCTCGTCGGTGATTCCGTACCGTTCGGCCAATTCCGCTCCAATGAATGTCTGCCCACTCAGCTCTGCCAGGTCGGGATCGCGATAGAGCGCATCGATCAAATGGCCGGTGAACTGAGGTGTTTCGGCGTGTTCAGCGGTTTTGGCCAGCGCTTCGGGATTTCCGGCGAACGCCCCGCGCAGCCGTTTGGTCAGCAGAATGCCCATCCAGATCGACACCGTCGCAACGCCCGTCCCCCGAAAGTCCACCGCCATGTCGGCGGCCATCTTGTCCACGCCGGCCTTCTGCGCGCCGTACGCCGGGCCGTGCATGTAACACACCGATCCCGGCGAGGAGGTGAAGGCGATCAGGCCGCGGCCGGCGGCCACCAGTAGCGGCGCGGCATGCCACGAGGCAACGTAGGACGACCGCAACCCGACATCCAGCACCTCGGCCAGCGCAAGTGGTTTCTCCCAAAACGGCTTTGGGCTGACCAGTTCGTCGGCGATGGCCGCGGCGTTGTTCACCAGCAGGTCCAGTCGGCCGTCGTCGTCCCGCACCCGCTCGAACAACGCGGCCACGGCGTCGTCGTCACTGTGATCGACCCGGACCGCCACACCGCCGGGCGGCGCCTCGGTGATGGTGCGCCCGGTTGCGTACACCCGCCAGCCCCGCGCGCTCAGTGCCGTTGCAATGCCGCGTCCGGCGCCGCGGCTCGCGCCGGTCACCACCGCAACTGGCACTGCGCTACTGGGCGTCAACGATGGTCAGCTGTCCAGTGGCGACGGCGGTGTCGATCGAATCCCGCAGCGCCGAACACACCAGGAACGGGCCGCGATGGTGCCCGGCAATCCGCTGCGCCTCCTGACGTTCCGTGCACCGCGCCGTCGCGTCGGCGTTCCATTGCACACTGGTCTGGTTCCAGGTGCTCTTACGCGCCAACACCTGCGCGCCGCAATTGCCGCACTTGACTGCCACCATGGGCATCTCGTCGAGACGGTCGTCGGTCCTGACCGGTGATCCCATCACGCCGAACCCGCCCGAGCCGCCATGTTCGCCTCGATCTGTTTCATCCACGCCTCATAGGGCCGGGTGGTGTCCAGCTCGAACTCGAAGCGGTCCACCATGTCTGGTTCCACGTCGGCTACATCTACGTAAAACTGCTGATACCACCGCCGCAGTTGGTAGACCGGGCCGTCCTCCTCGACCAGCAGCGGGTTGTCGATGCGC
>NZ_DATJYB010000228.1:0-2580 GCF_035499775.1 Mycobacterium sp.
GGAATCCCCAAAGGTGTTGCGGTCAAACACCACAACGTCACCGCGCTGATCGGCTCGCTGAACGGCGGTCTGCCGGCCGCCGGGGTGTGGTCGCACAGTCACTCGCTGGCCTTCGACGTCTCGGTGTGGGAGATCTTCGGGGCCCTGTTGCGCGGGGGTCGGGTGGTGGTGATCCCCGAGCCGGTGACGCGCTCCCCGCAGGATTTCCACGAGGTGCTGCGTGCCGAGCGGGTCAGCGTGCTGACCCAGACGCCTTCGGCCCTGGCGGTATTGCCGACGGCGGGGTTGGAGTCCGTGGCCTTGGTGATGGCCGGCGAGGCCTGTCCGCCCGAGCTGGTCGACCGCTGGGCGCCGGGGCGCGTGATGATCAACGCCTACGGCCCCACCGAGACCACCATGTGTGTGGCCATCAGCGCCCCGCTCAAGCCCGGGCAGGGTGCGAAAGGCCCAGTGCCCATCGGGTCGCCGGTGCCCGGGGCGGCGTTGTTCGTGCTGGACGCCTGGTTGCGCCCGGTGCCCGCCGGCGTCGTCGGCGAGCTGTATGTGGCCGGCACCGGCGTCGGTGTCGGGTACGTGGGCCGCGCCGCGTTGACCGGGTCGCGATTTGTGGCGTGCCCGTTCGATGGCGCCGGTGATCGCATGTACCGCACCGGTGACCTGGTCTGCTGGCGCCCCGACGGGCAGCTGACCTATCTGGGTCGCGCCGACGAGCAGGTCAAGATCCGCGGGTATCGCATCGAACTCGGCGAAGTCCAGGCCGCGCTGTCCGCGCTGGACGCGGTGGGGCAGGCGGTGGTGATCCCCCGCGAGGACCGCCCCGGCGACAAGCGTCTGGTCGCTTATCTGACCGGCGCCGCCGACCCCGTGCGGGCGCGTGCCGTGCTGGCCGAGCGGTTGCCCGCGTACATGGTGCCGGCCGCGGTGGTGGCCGTCGACGCGTTGCCGTTGACCCCGAACGGGAAACTGGACATCCGCGCCCTGCCGGCCCCGGATTACACCGGCACCGAGTACCGCGCCCCCACCACCCCCACCGAAGAAATCCTGGCCGGCATCTACGCCCAAGTCCTCGGCGTGGACCGGGTCGGAGTAAACGACTCCTTCTTCGAGCTCGGCGGCGACAGCATCTCCGCCATGCGCCTGATCGCGGCCATCAACAGCAACCTCGACGCCGACCTCGCCGTCCGCACCATCTTCGAAGCACCCACCGTCGCTCAGCTGGCGCCGCGAATCGGAGTGGGCACGGGTGGCCTCCCGCGGTTGGTAGCCGGTGCGCGGCCCGCGGTGATTCCGTTGTCGTTCGGCCAAAACCGGCTGTGGTTCCTGGACCAATTGCAGGGGCCGTCAACGGTTTACAACATGCCCGCGGTGTTGCGGCTGCGTGGACCGCTCGATGTCTCAGCGTTCGGGGCGGCGCTGGCCGACGTGGTGGGCCGTCATGAAACCCTGCGCACGCTGTTCGCCGCCCCGGAGGGCATACCTCAGCAGGTGGTGGTGCCCGCCGAGCGGGCCGATTTCGGCTGGCGGATCATCGACGCCGGCGACTGGTCGACCGGCCGGCTGAGCGAGGCCGTCGAGGCGGTGGCGCGCCACCCGTTCGACCTGGCCGCCGAGATCCCGCTGCAGGTAAGGCTTTTCCGCGTCGCCGACGACGAGCACCTGCTGGTGGCGGTGGTGCACCACATCGCCGCCGACGGGTGGTCGTTGCGGCCCCTGGTCCGCGATATGGGTGTGGCGTATGCCGCCCGGTGCGCCGGGCAGGCCCCGGGGTGGGTGCAGCCGGCGGTGCAGTACGTCGATTACACGCTGTGGCAGCGCGCGCAGTTCGGGGATATCGACGACCAGGACAGTCGCATCGCCGGGCAGCTGGCGTATTGGCAGGGCGCCCTGGCCGGGATGCCCGAACATCTCGATCTGCCCACCGATCGGCCCTACCCGCAGGTGGCCGATCAGCGGGGTGCCTCGGTAGCGGTGGACTGGCCGAGCGAGTTGCAGCAGCAGGTTGCCCGGGTGGCCCGGGAGCACAACGCGACCAGCTTCATGATGGTGCAGGCCGCCCTGGCGGTGCTGTTGTCCAAGATCAGCGCGAGTTCCGATGTGGCCGTTGGGTTCCCGATCGCCGGGCGGCGCGACCCGGCGCTCGATGAACTCGTCGGGTTCTTCGTCAACACCCTGGTACTGCGGGTCGAGCTGGCCGGTGACCCCACCGTCGCCGAATTGCTGGCCCAGGTGCGGACGCGCAGTCTGGAGGCTTTCGAGCACCAGGATGTGCCGTTTGAGGTGCTGGTGGAACGGCTCAACCCCACCCGGAGCCTGACTCATCATCCGCTGGTGCAGGTGATGTTGGCCTGGCAGAACTTCGCCGGGCAGACCAGCGACCCGACGCTGACCTTGGGCGACCTGGAGGTCACGCCGCTGCCGTTCGAAACCCAGTCGGCCCGTATGGATCTGGTGTTCTCCCTGTCCGAACAGTGGAGCCAAGCCGGTGAGCCGGCCGGGATCGGCGGCAGGGTGGAATTCCGCACCGACGTGTTCGACGCGGCCAGCATCGAGGCGCTGGTCGAGCGGTTGCGACGGGTGTTG
>NZ_DATJYB010000229.1:0-36713 GCF_035499775.1 Mycobacterium sp.
CGGCCGGCCCGGTTGCACTACGCTCACGTTTGGAAACGATACGTGTCGTTTCTTAGTGGAGCGAGAGGACCCGCCAGTGACCACCACTGCCCCGTCGGTGCCCCAAAGCTGGGATGACATCACTCCCGAGTGGATGTCGGCAGCGCTGGCCGCGGACTATCCGGGTGCCACGGTCGAAACGGTGACGGTTGCCGACGTGACGACGGGACCAACCGACGTGCCCGGTTGGGACTGACGTACTCGTCCGGCAACGGGCCCGCGACGGTGTTCGCCAAGGCCGCCGATCCCGCCCACAAGGCGATGATTCGCCTGACCAGCGGCATGTTTCATGAGCCGCGACTGTTCATGTGCGGAGCGGATCTGCCGCTGCAACACCCGGTCGTCCATACCGCCGCGATCGACGAGGCCGACTACGACTTCGTGATGATCATGGAGGATCTCACCGCTCGCGGCGCCGACCCCCGCGAGGCGACCCGGCCGATGACGATCGAGCAGGTTGCCACCGGCGTGCGCGGCCTGGGACGAATGCACGGCAGGTACTGGGGCGAACGCGTGCTGCGCGAACCCGCATTGGGGTGGCTCGAACCGTTCCTGCCGTGGGACGGAATGCAAGCGGCGCCGCTGCCGGCCGCGCTCGAACAGCTCGGGGACGACGCTCCGGCCGAGGTGATGTCGTTGACCATCGACAAGCTCATCGAATCCATCTGGAAGCCCTATATCCGGACGCTGACTTCGGGGTCGCCGCAGACCTTGCTGCACGGCGATCCTCATATCGGCAACACCTATCTACTGCCGACTGGCGAGGTCGGATTCCTGGACTGGCAGGTGGCTCGCCGCGGCAATTGGTCACTTGATCTCGGTTACTTCCTGCAGGGCGCGCTGACGGTCGAGGATCGGCGGCGTAGCGAGCGCCAACTGCTCGAGGAATACCGCGACGCGCTCGGTCTGCCCGCCGACGAGCTGCCGAGCAGCGACGAGGTCTGGCTGCGATACCGGGCATCGGTGGCGCATGGGCTGACGATATGGCTGGTCACCGCCAGCGCCGGCGCATGGCAGCGGCGCGATATCTCTGTCGCACTGGCACAACGGTATTCGTTCGCCTACGCCGACCTCGATACCGCGTCCGCGCTGGCGGCCCTTTAGGACCATTTGTCGGCCAGAGCCGCAACCCAGCCGGGTACCGCACCCGGGTCATCCGGCGGCGCCTCGACCACCACGAACTCGTCCACTCCCAGCTCGGCTAGGGCGCCGACGTCGGTGGCGTGCGGCTCAAGCAGAGCCACGGCCAGACGTAGCTCGGCGCGGTCGCGTCCGGACTCGGCACACAGCCGCTCCAGCTTGGCGACGCTGTCTCGCACGGTGGCCACGTCGTCGAGGTTGAAGCCGTACCAGCCGTCGCCCCAGGCCGCTACCCGCCGCAAGGCGGCGTCGCTGTTACCCCCGAGCACGACCGGGATACGACGATCGCGAACCGGCTTGGGGTTGACCCGAATTGACTCGAAGTTGACGAATTCCCCTTCGAATGAGGCAATGTCGTCCCGCCACATGGTGCGCATTGCGGTGACATATTCGGCGGTGCGGGCCGCGCGGTGCTCGAAGGGCACCCCCAATGCGTCGAATTCCTCTTTGGACCAACCGATTCCGATGCCGAGCGTCAGCCGTCCGCCGCTCAGCTTGTCCAGGCTGGCAGCCTGCTTGGCCATCACCACCGGATTGTGCTCAGGCAGTAACAGCACACCGGTCGCAATGCCGATCCGCGACGAAGCGGCCGCGGCGAAACCCAACGCGACCATCGGGTCGAGCCAATCCGCTTGGGCGGGAACGGCGATGACGCCGTCATCGGAGTACGGGTAGCGCGACGCGGATCGATCCACCATGATGACGTGTTCACCCGCCCACAGCGTGGCGAACCCGCAGGCGTCCGCCGCGGACGCGACGGCGTCGATCACCGCACGCTCCGAACCAGACCCAATTCCCAACGCGTGCAGTCCGAGTCGCATCGGTCAGCGGCCTTTCAGGAGGTTGGCCAGGACGGTGGCGTGACTGCCGTCCGGGTTGGGGGTGGCGGTCACCAGGGTCACGGTGCCCTGCTTGGACAGCTTGCGCAGTTCCCCGAGTGCCGGGCTGCCGTCCAGTTCCGCCGCGTACTGCGACGCGAACTCGTCGAACCGATCGGGCTGGTGGTGGTACCACTCGCGCAGTTCCTTCGACGGCGCTACGTCCTTGAGCCAGATACCGACCCGCGGGTCGTCTTTGCGGATTCCGCGCGGCCAGATGCGATCGATCAGGACGCGCTGCCCGTCGTCGGGATCGATGTCGTCATAGATTCGCGCCACCCGAACCGCACGTTTGGCACTCACGCCATTGCCTCCGCTGTCACATCAACATCGTGGCACCCTTGCCTGCCAAAAAGGCCGAGTCAGTGGAGTCTGGTACGGTCGAACATATGTTCGAAGAACTGATGGCGGTCGATCCGGGAGCTGACGAAGCGGCGTTGATCGAGCACATCGCCGAGATGGAGCGAGTGAAGTCGGCCGCCGCGGCGAAGCAGGCTCGCGCTGCGGCCACCCTGGACACGGTGCGCCGGACCGCTGAAGCGGAAGCCGGTGTGCCCGCCGCACGCCGCGGACGCGGTTTGGCCAATGAGATCGCGCTGGCGCGACGAGACTCACCGGCCCGGGGCAACCGGCACCTCGGTTTCGCAAAGGCCCTGGTCCACGAGATGCCGCACACCCTCCGAGCGCTGGAGTCCGGGGCGCTGTCGGAGTGGCGGGCGACGCTGATCGTCCGCGAGAGCGCCTGTTTGGACGTCGAGGACCGGCGCGCGTTGGATGCCGAGTTGTGTGGCGACCCGGCGAACCTCGACGGGATGGGTGACGCGCGCGTGGCCGCCGCCGCCAAGGCGATCGCCTACCGACTGGACCCGCATGCCGTCGTCGACCGTGCGGCCAAGGCCGAGACTGAACGCACGGTCACCATTCGGCCCGCACCCGACACCATGACGTATGTGACCGCCCTGCTGCCGGTAGCTCAGGGCGTCTCGGTGTACGCCGCGTTGCGCCGGGCAGCCGACACCTGCACCGACGGGCGTTCACGCGGGCAGGCGATGGCGGACGCTCTGGTCGAGCGGGTCGCCGGCCGTGACGCGGCCGTTCCGACGCCGATCGCGGTCAACCTGGTCCTGTCGGACGAGACGTTGCTGGGCGGCGACGACACGCCTGCTGAGATCAGCGGCTACGGCCCGATCCCCGCGGCTGTCGCCCGCGCAATGGTGGAACGCGCAGTCGGCGACCGACGGTCCCGTGCGACGCTGCGCAGGCTCTATGCCCATCCGCGGAGCGGGGCACTGGTATCGATGGAGTCGCGGGCGCGGCTCTTTCCGAAAGGCCTGGCCAGGTTCATCGAGATGCGGGACCAACGTTGCCGCACTCCCTACTGCGACGCGCCGATCCGACACCGCGACCATGCCCAACCCTGGGCCGACGGCGGGCCGACTGCGGCGATCAACGGGCACGGGTCGTGCGAGCAGTGCAACTACGCCAAGGAGGCCGCAGGTTGGCGGGTCAGCACGAGTATGGACGAAAATCACACGCATACAGCAGAATTCACGACACCAACGGGCCATCGATATCGGTCTGGGGCCCCGCCGCGAGCGCCGGCGATCACGATCAGCCACGTCGAGGTCCGAGTCGGCATCGCGCTCGCTCGGCACGCCGCCTAGCTGGATTTGGGTCCGGTGGTGAGGCGCTCGACGTCGATGACCTCACCGCGGTTGATGCTGACCCAGTCGCGCCCATCGAGATAGGGGCGCAGACTGCGTCCGATGAGCTCGGCGTCGGCCTGCGACTTCGGCCGCTGGAGTTCGTAGACATGCGGCAGTTCGGCCATGCCGGTGACGACGTTCCACAGCGTGAGCGCAGCCGGACCGGTCGGGGGGTCGACCAGCACCGGGCCGAACAGGCATTGCCCGGACATGAACAGCGTCGGCACACCGTATCCGCCCGCGTCGACGACACGCTGGTGCTCGGCGCGAACTTCGTCGTGGGTGGTCGGATCCTCAAGCGCCGCATCGAGAATCGCCGCGTCGACGCCGATGTCGCGAAGCAGGCGACGGGCAACCTCGGGGTCGTGCGGTTTGCCGCCCAGCGTGTGAAGTTCACGGCCGATCGCGGCATACCACCGGTCCAGCAGCGACATGTCGGTTCGCCGCAACAGAGCCCCGATCCGCATCAAAGACCAGCCGTAGGACCACTCACGCTCCCACGGATGCTTCTTGCCCTCGACGCGATTGACCTCCTCGAGACTGAAAAAGCGCCAATTGATGGTTATCCCGACCTGCTCGCGGACGTCGCGGATCCACAGCGAAGTTTGATACGCGAACGGGCACATCGGATCGAAATGAAAATCCAGCTCGGTACTCATCTAAATCCCGATCCTTTGTCCAACACGGGAGATCATAACCGCTTATCGGAGGACCGCTCCGGTTTCAGGACGACGGCGCCGAACCACTCACAGACCAGCAGCGCCATCTCGACATCGAGCCGATCGTCGCCGATCGGTCGCCCGCGACGCTGGATCGCCCGCTGTATCCGGTACTTCACCGAGTTGAAGTGCAGGTGCAACTGCTCGCCGGTGGCTTTGTAGCTGCCCTGCTCCCGCAAGAACAGAGCGAGCGTCTCGCGCAGCGTCGCGTCGTTGCCCGAATCGGACGCCAGCGGTCCGAGAATCTCGCTTACCCAGGCCCGCGCCTCGGAAAGGTCGGTGCCCATCAAGGCGGCAGCCGATAGCCCCTGGTCACTGAACGCGGTGACACGCGCGGTGGACGACGCGACGGCGACGCGATGGGCGTTTCTCGCTTGGCGATGTGATCGCCGGAAGCCGTCGACTCCCGGCAACGGTTCGCCCAGCGCGGCATACGGAGCCTCGTCGAACTCGCCCGCGAAACGGCGGACGCGCTCGACCGGGTCAGCGTCGTTGGCTTCGAGTGGAATCCATCCCCAACCGCTGACGCGGTCGGCCGCGACGAACAGGGCGCTTCCGGCGTGCATGTGCTCGGCGAGCTGATCCAGGAAACGCTCTAAGCGGACGAACTCGTTGCCGAAGTTTGCATCCTCGGAGAACCACACGACGAGCCCGAGGTGCAGCTTCCGCAGCGGGTAGCTGATCTGCTTGATCATCGCGTCGACGTCGATGTCGCCGCCTTCGAGAATCTCGGCAACCCGGACGTCACGGACGCGGCTGCGGTTCTCCAGCCACCGGTCGCGTTCGGCTTCATACACCTCGACCACCTGCTGCGAGATCCAGTCGATGTAACGAAACGAGATTGCGGAGATTTGCCCGAAGACATCCAGGCCCAGCGCCGGATCGGCGCCGACCTGGTGGATTCCCTCGACGATCATGTCCAACACGACTTTGTGACCGATGCGGTAGGCACGCACCAGCGCGTTGACGGCTACGCCGCGCTGAGCCAACCGCCGGGCGTATTCCAACGCCGCCGTTGGCGACTCGACACGCTCGATCGGGATTCCGTGATAAATCGCGTTCAGTATGGTCGCAACATTTCCCTCAATGCTGTCGTGCATAAGCTCGAGCAGCTGAGAGTCGCCGCGCAGCTCGCCGATTTCCAGTTCCAGTGCCTTTTGCACCGAAGCGGTCGCGTCGGCCAAATTGTCGCTGAGCCGATCGACGACTTCGAGTACGACCTGGTCGACTGCCGCATCGTCGAAGCGGCTTCGGTCCGCCATGAACCGACAGTAGACGGACTGTTCTCCCGAGACAGTGTGACCACCTGAATTTCATCGTGGGAAGACGGTGCGGGCGACGTCCCCGATTCATACGGTGGCCAGATGAATTTCGCGACCTTGCCCGATCAGCGCGCCGAACGCGACCCGCTGGGCCCCAGTGTCGCCGACGACAACGCCAGCCTGACCAACGCCGAGTTTCTCGACGCGGTCGTTCGCGCAGCCGCCGCGCTGCAAGCACGTGGGGTGTCGGCCGGCGACGTCGTGGCGATCATGCTGCCCAACACCGCGAGCTTCGTCGTATCGCTCTTCGCCGCGTGGCGCCTCGGCGCGGCGGCCACACCGATCAACCCGACTCTCGCCGCGGCCGAAATTGCCCACCAGGTCTCCGACGCCGCAGCGAAGGTGCTGATTGTGGAACAGCCCCTCGCCGGTGAGGTGCCCGAGGTCTCAGTGCTGTTGACGAGTGAACTGGCATCAGGACCATCGCGGGTCGAGGGATCCGTACAGGTCGCCGAAGACCTCCTCGCACTGTTGATCTACACCAGCGGCACCACCGGTCGCCCCAAGGGCGTGATGCTCGACCACGCGAACCTGAACGCCATGTGCGCCATGGTGATCGACGAATTCTCACTCAACAGCACCGACCACAGCCTGCTTATCCTGCCGCTGTTTCACGTGAACGGCATTGTCGCCGGGACACTCTCACCGCTGCTTGCCGGCGGCCGCCTTACGGTGGCCGGACGATTCAGCCCGAAACATTTCTGGAATCGCATCGAACAGAGCGGGGCCACCTATTTCTCGGCCGTGCCGACCATCTACACCATGCTGGCCGATCTTCCGGCGGAGGTCACACCCGACACGTCGTCGGTCAGATACGGGGTCTGCGGGGCGGCCCCGGCCAGCGTCGAGTTGCTGGACAAGTTCGAATCCCGTTACGGCATACCGATCATCGAGGGATACGGGCTGTCCGAAGGCTCCTGTGCCAGCACGGTGAACCCGCTCGACGGGCCACGCAAACCGGGCACCGTGGGGCGCCCGCTGCCCGGGCAGCAGATCCGGATCGTCGACGTGAACGGCGACCAGGTTGCCGACGGCGAAGCCGGCGAGGTACTCATCCAGGGCCCGAATGTGATGCGAGGCTACCTGAATCGTCCCGAGGAGACCGCGAAGACCCTGGTCGACGGCTGGCTGCGTACCGGCGACATCGGCCACCTCGACGAGGACGGCTACCTGGTCTTGGTGGACCGGGCCAAGGACATGATCATTCGCGGCGGCGAGAACATCTACCCGAAAGAAATCGAAGCGGTTGTCTACCAATTGCCGCAGATCTCCGAGGCGGCCGTGGTCGGACGAGCCCACCCGGTCTATGGCGAGGAACCGGTGCTGTTCGTGTCATCGAGCCCGGGAGCCGCGCTCGACATCGATCAGATTCGCGCGCACCTCACCAATTCTCTCGCGAAATACAAACTGCCGGTGGAGATCACGATCCTCGACGAGCTCCCGAAGAACCCCGTCGGCAAGTTCGACAAGCCATCACTTCGCAAGAAGCTCGCCGCCGACAGCCATCGCGTCTGACAGCCCCACAAATCAGGAGACAGTGGGAAAATGGGATTCTTCAAACCACGCTTCCCCACGGAGGTGACCTGGTCGCTGACCGCCGTACCGAGATAAAGTCATGCAGAACAACGGCTTTCGAGTTAGAGAGGTTTGGGAAATGAATGATCTGACAGGGCGGCGCGCGATTGTTTCCGGCGCCGCCCGCGGAATCGGCCTTGCGATCGCCAAGCGGCTGGTCGAGGGCGGCGCCAGAGTGGCGGTGGCAGACATCGACGGCGACGGCGCCGAGGAGGCGGCCGCTCAGCTGGGCAGCGGCAGCATCGGTGTGCGCTGCGACGTATGTTCCATGACGGACGTGAACGCAGCGGTCGCCACCACCGTCGAGGCCTTTGGCGGCCTGGACCTCCTGGTCAACAATGCGGGCATCGAAATCGCCAAACCCATTACGGAACTCACCGAAGACGATTTCAGCCGCATCCTCGACATCAACGTCGTCGGCACATTCCGCTTCACCAAGGCGGCACTGCCCGCGCTGGCAGCGGCCGGCGGTAGCGCGATCGTGAATCTGTCCTCCGTCGCCGGCACCGGCGGCGGCCCGTTACTGAGCGCCTACTGCGCATCGAAAGGCGCCGTCATCCGCTTCACCGAATCGGCGGCGGTCGAGCTTCGTCAGGCCGGGATCCGCGTCAACGCCGTCTGCCCGGGCCTGATCCAGACCGAAATGGCCGACCGGCTCGCCGCACCGATCGAGGCCATCGCCCCGATCTCGTTCGACGAGCTCGTCAGTCTCAAGCAGGGCCGCTTCGGCACGCCTGAAGAGGTGGCCGAGACGGTGGCCTTCCTCGCCTCCGACGACGCACGTTTCGTCAACGGCGCCCACTACCTTGTCGACGGCGGCATGACCGCCAACCTTTTCTAGGAGAACAGCCGTGACATCCGAGTCACTGAGCGGCAAGATCGCCGTGATCACCGGTGCAGCGCGCGGTATCGGGTACCAGATCGCCCGGGCCTACGCCGCGCACGGCGCGACCGTCGTGCTGTCCGACATCGAGGCGCAGGCGGCGCAGGCGGCCGCCGATACCGTCCCCGGAGCGAGCGCACTTGGTTGCGATGTGCGCGACCAGAACAGCGTCGCCGAACTCTTCGAGCGGACCGCCAGCCAGTACGGCAAGGTCGACATCGCGGTCGCCAACGCCGGAATCGCCACGGTCGCACCGCTGTTGGAGATGCCGTTCGACACCTGGCGCACCATGATGTCGATCAATCTGGACGGTGTCTTCCTCACCCTCCAGCACGCGGCGCGAACAATGATCGCAACGCAGACAGCCGGATCCATCATCACGATGGCATCGGTGACGGCCCTGGCCGGTGTTCCACTGGTCGGGCACTACGCCGCCGCGAAGGCCGCTGTCGTGAACTTGACCAAGACGGCGGCACTCGAACTGCGGCCCGCGGGAATCCGGGTCAACGCGATTCTCCCGGGCTTTGCCGAGACCCAGCTCGTCACGGCCAACAAGGAGCAATACGAGGCCGGGTTGGGCACCGACTTCGACGACCTGATCCGTCAGGGGCAGGGCGGATACGTGACCGTGGAAGACGTCGCGAGCCTGGCGCTGTTCCTCGCGAACAACCGGTCAGGGTTCTGCACCGGCGGTGCCTTCGTGGTCGACGGCGGGCTCACGGCGAGCCTCATCTGACCTTCGCTCAGTAGTGATACGTGTCCGACGGGGCGGGCATGTGCACCTGTTCGTCCTCGAACTCCGACGCTTCGATGCCGTAGGAACGGGCCAAGTCGAGGATCTTCGTGGCCCTGGCTATTCGCGGTAGGTCGGACCCGTTGCGGATCTCTCCCCCATCGCGTTCAAACTCGGCGAAAAACTCTTTCGCCCAGCCGATTTCGTCTTGCGAAGGGGACAGACCCTCGTTCACCACCGCACACTGGTCGGGCGTCAGACAGATCTTGCCGGTCATCCCGAACTCGACGGAGACCGCCGTCGCCTCGATGAGCTTCAGCGCATTGGAGCCGATCGTGGGCCCGTCGATCGCACTGGGCAGGCCGGCCGCCTTGGCGGCGATGGTGAAGCGCGACCGCGCGTACGCCAGGGTCATCGGGTCTTCTCCGAGCCCGGTGTCCCGTCGGAAATCGCCGATGCCGAAGGCGAGCCGGAAGGTGCCTTTGGCCGCGGCGATCTCGGTCATGCGCTCCAGACCTCGAGCCGTTTCGACCAACGCGACGATCGGCACCTTGGGCAGTCGTTTCGCGGTCTCGATGACGTGGTCCATCGATTCGACCATCGCCAGCATCACCCCACCGACCGAGCTGGTGGCCAGCGCGGCCAGGTCGTCGGCCCACCAGGGCGTGCCGAAGCCATTGATGCGGACCCAGTCGGTGTTGTCGCCGTTGAGCCACCGCACGACGTTGTCGCGGGCGGCCTCCTTGCCTTTGGGTGCGACGGCATCCTCGATGTCCAGAACGACGATGTCGGCGCGAGAGTGTGCCGCGGACTGGAACCGGTCGGCGTGCGCACCGTTGACCAACAACCAACTGCGGGCGAGCACCGGGTCGATGCGTGAGCCGATGTCAGCAGGGTCGCCCGCGGCGCTGTTGACCTCTTCAGACATTGCGTGATCGGTCGTCATCTCCAAACCGTAGCGACAGCGCCGACCGGATGGTGAAGATGCCCCCGAAACGCCCGCGCCATGGTGTTGGATGGCGGAGTGGCAGACATCAGCCGCAGCCGGACAATCGCGGCCCAGCCGCAAGCGATCTGGGACCTCCTGGCCGACTTCGGTTCGCTGAGTTCATGGGCGGACAACGTCGACCATTCGTGCGTGACCAACCACGGCAAGTAGGGGCCGTCGCGTACTGGGGCGATAGGGGATCTAGGCCGTTTAGCCGCTGCTCCGCCGGGTATGTCTCGCCTAAGCGGACTGGAGGTGTCGCCGTGGTCGAAATGATGATCGAATCGCCGGACGAAGTCGTCGCGTTCCTCAAGGCGCAGCACAATCTGATAGAGGACATGTTCGACGAAGTGCTGCTTGCCTCGGACCCCGAAGCGCGTGAGAAACCATTCGTCGAACTGCGCCAACTGCTGGCCGTGCACGAAGCGGCCGAGGAAATGCTGATACATCCGCGGGTCCGCCGCGAGTTCTTCGCCGTCAGCTCGATGGTGGACGCCCGACTGAAAGAAGAGCACGACGCGAAGGAGCAATTGTCGCGAATTGAGAAGCTCGACACCACGTCGCAGGAGTTCATTGATGAGCTCGTCACGCTGCGCGAGGCGGTGCTGCAGCACGCCGAGAACGAGGAGCGCGACGAATTCCCCAAGCTGGAAGGGAAACTCGACGCCGACGAACTGAAACGGCTGACAACAGCCGTGCGGGTGGCCGAGGCCCTGGCACCGACCCGTCCGCATGCCGGCGTGGAATCGGCGAAGTTGAACCTCGCACTCGGGCCGTTTGCGTCGATGCTCGACCGCGCGCGGGACGCGATCCAACAAGCCATCGGCTAGCTTCTCCGTATTCTGGGTCAGGTGAGCGTCACCTCGGATACGGCCGTCACCCTGCAAGACCGATTTTCCCGCGAATTGCCGGAGATGGCTGTCCGCTGGCAAGCGGATGCGACTCCCGAGCCGCGGCTGCTCGCCCTCAACGAGCCGGTGGCCGCACAGCTCGGCCTCGACACCGCCTGGCTACGGAGTTCGGATGGACTGCGGTTCCTGGTGGGCAATCTCGTTCCCAGCGGCGCCGAGCCGGTCGCCCAGGCCTACGCCGGGCACCAGTTCGGTGGCTGGGTCCCCCGGTTGGGCGACGGACGCGCACTGCTGCTGGGTGAGCTCGCCGGCGCCGACGGACGCACGGTGGACATCCACCTCAAAGGTTCCGGGGCCACGCCGTTCGCCCGCGGTGGTGACGGTCTCGCCGCGGTGGGGCCGATGCTGCGCGAATACATCGTCAGCGAGGCGATGCACGCCCTGGGCATCCCGACGACCCGATCCCTGGCCGTCGTGGCGACCGGACGCCCGGTGCAGCGGGAGACGGAACTTCCCGGCGCGGTGCTGACCCGCGTCGCCAGCAGTCATCTGCGGGTGGGCAGCTTCCAATACGCCGCCGCTACCGGCGACATCGACCTGCTGCGTCGCCTGGCCGATCATGCCATCGCCCGCCACCATCCCAGCGCGGCGCAGGCCGAGCGCCCCTACCTCGCGCTGTTCAGAGCGGTGGTGGCAGTGCAGGCATCGCTGGTGGCGCGCTGGATGCTGGCCGGCTTCGTCCATGGGGTGATGAACACCGACAACATGACGATCTCCGGCGAAACCATCGACTACGGGCCGTGCGCGTTCATGGAGGCCTACGACCCCGACACGGTGTTCAGTTCGATTGACGCATGGGGGCGCTACGCCTTCGGCAACCAGCCGGCCATCGCCGGGTGGAACCTGGCCCGGTTCGCTGAGACGCTGCTGCCGCTGCTCTCCGAAAACGTCGATGAGGGAATCACTCTCGTCGAGGAGTCGTTCGCGGCAGTATTCCAAGCCCAGTACGACGCCGTGTGGTTGTCCGGTGTGCGCGCCAAACTCGGTGTGACAGAAGGCGTGCAGGCCGAGTTCCTGGCGGCGTTGGTCGAGGAGCTTCTGGTCCTCTTGAAGGACAGCGGCGTTGATTACACGTCGTTCTTCCGCCGCCTGAGCCAGGCGGCGCGAGGCGACCTCGATCTCGACGGCTTCGAGGGCTGGATTGCGCGCTGGCGAGCCCTGGGCCCCGATGCCGAAGTCATGGACCGCGCCAACCCGATCTACATTCCGCGCAACCATCTGGTCGAGGAGGCGCTGAGCGCGGCGACCGCGGGCGATCTCGATCCGGTTGAGCGACTACTTGATGCCGTGACCGCTCCCTTCGACGAGCGACCGGGCCTGGAACGGTACGCCAGTGCCGCGCCGGAGGATTTCGGCACCTACCGAACCTTCTGCGGCACCTGATTACAGGAACGAGTTCTCCGGGGTGAGGCCGCGCTCCGGAAACGCGCCGAGGGCAAAGGTTTCGGCATTGCCCAGCCCGCTGCCTCCCCCGACCGGATCCTCCACCCGGACGAGAAGATCCCGCAGCTGGTGCAACTCGCGCGCGTTCTTGGGGTCGTCGCAGTCGGTCACGTGGTTGCCTTCCACCTTCAGATCGCCGACCCACTGGCCTGAAACCCAGTCGTTCCAGCCGTAGTACCCGGCAGTGCCGAGGTGAAAGCCGGTCGGGCCGGCAGCGGTGATGGTCAGCGGGCGCTTGGCCCCGGCCGAATCGATCAGGCTGATCGTGCCATGGGTGAAACGACGGTTGTCGTCCCGGAAATGCAGGTCCTGCTCGACGGACACGAACCGTTGCGAGGCGCCATCGGCGTTCTGTTGTTCTGCCTGACAACGGATCTCGGTGAACCCGTCACCGCGCTCCTCTTGGTAGAACACGAACAACGAGTAGGCCGAGCCGTCGACGCGCGTCAGCGTCATCGGCAGCCAGGTCATGAACATCTGCTTGATCTTTCGGCTACCACGTGGCAGGCCGGGTATCGGCTTGCCCACCCCCGGTCGCAGTCCCCACGAGTGATCGCGGATCGAAATCCACTTGTCGTCCTCGATCGCGCTGCGCACGCCGTCGACCTCCACCCAGCCCGATGCGACGCCGATCTGGTGGTAGCGCAACACATTATGAGTGACTCGGTACCCATCCGGGCTCCGGTCCGGCCATGGGTCTTCCAGCGCGGCGTCGAAGCTGCCGCGCAGGACGACATCGAAGGAGATCGGAGCGTGCTCGGTCGCGTCAAGGCTCACCTGGATCGCGCGCAGCGGTTCGACGACGCGGTAATGAATGGGCCCGACGTCGGTGCCCGCCGAGTCCGACGACAGCCGCCGGCCCGCGCGGACGGTCCACTGCTCGGTTCCGCGGCACACGCCGCCAGCTCCGTCGAACACGCCCCGGTTGGTGTACTTGCCGATCCCGAGCACCACCTGCAGCGAGTTGTCCCGCGCATGCGCGGTCGTCCAGATCTTCTCCGTCCAGGACGGATCCGATTGGCTCACTGTCGCAAAGGTGTCCACGATCTGATGGGTGAGGAGCTCGTCCTCGGGCACCAGCGACCCGTAGTTCGTCGACAGCAATGCGGTCACCTTTCTGCGGCCGGCCCAGGGTAGCGACAGTGTGACATTTGACCGTCTGGATGTAAAGTACTCGATGTGCCTGTTCGTCCGGTCGTGGAGGCCGAAGCGTCGACGAGACGGCGGATTCTCGCCGCCACGTTCGTCGTGCTCGCCCGCGACGGTCGCCGCCGGCTGCAGCTGTCCGACGTGGCCGCCGAGGCCAAGGTCTCGCGTCCCACGGTGTATCGCTACTTCGGGTCGAAGGAAGGGCTGCTGGAGGCATTCGGCCTTTACGAGCAGGACAATTTCGACGCCGGGATGGCCGGTGCCATGGCCGGGTTGAGTGGCGCAGACCGGCTGGACGCCGCGTTGCGGTTCATCGTCGATTTCCAGAGCACGTATTCACTGGGGTCGCTGGCCGACACCGAGCCAGACCACGTCGTTCACCAGATGAAGCGGGTGCTGCCCATCATGCAGGAGCGCGTCGCCCGCGTCATCGGCACCGACAGCGGCGACCTCGCGGCCGGGGCGGTTGTCCGGATTGCCGTGTGCCATTACATGATTGGCGGCAGCAGTCCGGATCGGTTCCTGGCCGAGCTGCGCCATGCCGCCGGCCTCGCGCCGTCCCGCCGCCGGCTGCCCCGGTCTGCCGCCGGCTAGTCGTCCAGCCAGTCCTCGATGTCGCCAAACGTCGGGGGTTCGGCCACCCTGCGAGCGTATTACATCTCACCGGCTGGACGTAAACACCAGATTCTTTACATTTGATGCGGTCTATGTAAATCTAGCTCGCATGGCAGGCATCGCTCTCGTGCAACGCGATCTGCCCGCCATCCAACGCCAACTCGAGTCCTGGTTCGAGCACAGGTTCGGGCGCAAGACCGCGGTCTCGGATCTGCGCGCGGCGAATCGGGCTGCCGGATGGTCGAGTGAGAGCCTGATATTCACCGCCGAAGTCGACGGCTTTGCCAAAGATTCCGCCGACGATTATGTGGTGCGCATCCCGCCCGGAGGCGGCGGCATCTTCCCCGACTACGACCTGGACGCGCAGACCCGAACCCAGAACCTGCTGCATGAGCACGGGATTGCGACTCCGTCGCCGATTCACTACGAGCCTGACGAATCATGGATCGGCTCAAGGTTTCTGGTGATGCCGCGCATCGCGGGCCACACGCCCTCAGACACGTCGTACGCGACCCGGGGGTGGCTGCACGACGCGGGCCCGACCGTGCAGCGGCGCGCCCACGACTCCTTCCTCGAGACACTCGCCCTGCTACAGCACGTCCCGTTCGGCGCGGCCGGCTGGCTACACCGGCCGGGCGGGGTCGGAATCTCGGCCGAACTGGCCTGGTGGCACGACTACGTGAAGTGGGGCACCGACAACCAGGTTCCCGACCTCATGGCCGAGGCATTCGCCTGGCTGATCCGGCACCAACCCGAGCAGACCGCCGAGTTGTCGGTGTGCTGGAACGACGCCCGACTGTCCAACGCGATCTTCGACGACGCGAGCCAGCTCGTCGGAGCCCTCGACTGGGAGCAGGCCTGCGTCTGCCCGGCCGAGACCGACTTCGCCTGGTGGCTGGCGACCCGTCGGCAGACGCTGGAGGTCAACGGCCTCGATCTGGATCCCGAGCTACCGGGATTCGACACCCGCGAGCAAGTTATTCGACGGTACGAGAACATGATTGGCCGTCGCCTCGTCGATCTCGACTGGTATGAAGTGTTCGCCATGGTGCGCATGGGATGCTGCATCCTGCGCACGCAGGTGCTGCTGCGCAAGATCGGCCAGAGTGATCACTTCCTCACCCGGGCACCGTTTCTGCCCAGGTGGACGGTGGAAGCGATTCGTTAGTCCAGTTTGGCGAACTCGGCCTGCCATTCGTCAAGCTGTCGAAGCGTCTGGTCGCGGGGCTCGGTCGGCAGCTCCACCAGGATGTGGTCCACCCCCAGTTGCGCATAGCCTTCAACGTTTTTCGCCGTCGGTTCTCCCGCATGGATATTGATCACCGGAACGTCGGGACCGGCGACGGCGCGCAGCTCGTCAAGCTGACGCGACAGCACCTTCGCCGACGGGGCCATCGGTATCCAGCCGGCATTCAGCCGAGCGATCCGCTTGAAGCCCGCCCGCCCCGCACCCACATACACCGGCGGGTATGGCTTGGTCACCGGCTTGGGCCAGGAGTAGATCGGGTCGAAATCCACGTATTCCCCATGGAATTCCGCCTTCTCCTGCGTCCAGATCGCGATCATCGCATCCAGCCGCTCGTCACTTACGCGCCCGCGTACCCCGGGATCGACGCCGTGGTTGGCGATCTCTTCGCGCAGCCAGCCGACGCCCACACCGAAGCGAAACCTTCCCTGCGACACCAGATCCAGCGATGCGACTTCTTTCGCCGTCGTGATCGGATCACGCTGCGGGAGCAGCGCGATGCCGGTGCCCACAACCAGCCTCTCGGTGGCGACCGCCGCCGCAGTCAACGTCACGAACGGATCCAGGGCGCGATAGTACTTCCGTGGAATCGGGCCGCCACCGGGATACGGAGTCTTCGCGTCGACCGGGATGTGGGTGTGCTCGGCGACGAACAGCGACTCGAACCCACGCTCCTCGAGCGCCACTGCCAGCTCGACAGGACGAATGCCCTCGTCGGTGACGAATGTCAAAACACCGAAACCCACGCTTGCTCCTCTAGTCAGGACGCAACACTTCTCAGGACGCGACACAACGCCGAGGCCCGAGCGTACCGATGCCGGCGCGACGATGCTCCCTAGTTGGCGGCACCGCCCGGCAAAACCGCTACCCGATTTTTGTCCGACGAACGGTTGGGTGTGGTCGTCAACTTGTTCGCCTTGCGAATTCCCTTGTCGAGCAGCGAGGCCGGGGCGAACTTGCGGAGTAGCGAGAGTCGCCGCGCCATGGGTCCGGCCGGATACCGCAACTTCGGTGTACGGCTGGTCGCTGCCTTGAGGACGACTTGTGCGACCACAGTGGGATCATCCCCGGCGCGCACCGCCTCGGTGAGGACCCGTCGAACATGCTCGCGCGTGGTCGCGTAGCTGTCGATCGGTGAATCAGCGTCGGCCGCGTTGGCCTCGAATGAGGTGCTGGTGTACGCGGGTTCGACGACTGAAACCCGCACGCCGAATTCGCGGGTTTCGTGATCCAGGGATTCCGAGTACCCCTCGACCGCGTGTTTCGAGGCTGAATACAACGCGCCATACGGCGCTGGAAGGAGACCGAGCACGGAGCCGATGTTGATGATGCGTCCGCTGCGCTGCGCGCGCAGCTGCGGCAGCACCTCACGGGTCAGCCGCACCAGCCCGAAGAAATTCGTGTCGAAGAGCTGCTGCGCCTGGGCGACCGAGCTCTCCTCGGCGGCGCCGATGACCCCGACGCCGGCGTTGTTGACCAGGATGTCGATGCGACCCGCGCGCTGAACAACCGTCGAGACAGCCCGGGTGACCGACGCGGCGTCGGTGACGTCGAGCTGCACCAGTTCCACCCCGGGGACGGGTTCGGTCCCGCTCGGGTTACGGCTGGTGCCGAAGACCTCAAAACCCTTCGCCGCGAACGCGTTTGCAACGGCTCGGCCGATTCCTGATGAGACTCCGGTAACCAATACCACGGGCTGGCGATGATTCATTTCTGCTCCCTAGTAGACCGAGCGGTGTACCTCCGCGACGCTACACCGCTTGACGCGCGATGTAAACCGTTCGGTATACTTGCCGCATGGTGCAGCGTACGAAGAGCAAGGGCGGCCGCGGCGCACGCCAGCGCATCCTGGACGCCGCGGCCGAATTGTTCTACCGCGAGGGCATCAACGCCACTGGCGTCGAACGGCTCGCAACCGAATCCTCGGTGTCCAAACGGACGCTTTACCAACACTTTCCGAGCAAGGCGGCAGTCGTAGAAGCGTACCTGCGCAGTATGGAGCCACGCGTCGCGGATCCCCTCCAACCCGGGGCTTTGGCCGCCGAGCGAACGCCGCGCGAGCGACTGCTGGCCCTTTTCGCCGTTCCCGCCGGGCTCGGGGCACCGATGCGGGGTTGCCCCTTCCACAACGCGGCCGTCGAGGCGGCGGGATCCATGCGGGGAGTTCAAGAGATCGTCCGTGCCAACAAACGCAGGTTCATCGACGCGCTCAGCGAGCTGGCCGGGCAAGCGGGCGCCGGCGACCCGCAACTACTGGCCGACCAGCTCGCCGTGCTTTACGAGGGCGCGGCCTCGTTGGCCACCTCGTTGGACGACCCGTCGCCGTGGGCGCAGGCGCACACGGCGGCAGAGTCGCTGATCGACCAGGCGCTGACCGATTAGCTGACCAGGGCGCCGGTGAGCGCGCGGCTGATGAACTCGCCGTAGCGAGCCGCAGACCAACCCCGTTCGAGCACGAGAAGCTCGTAGAGTTCGGGAGCGTGGTACGTCCAAAGCACATCGCGCGCCACGCCGGCGCTGACCCGTAGCTGTCCGGTCTCGACGAGATCGGCGGCGAACATCTTCATCGCGGTGAGCGTTTCTTCCCGGATCTGTTTCCAGACCGACGCCGCATCCGGGGAAGAGGCGGCGCCGTCGCGAGCCAGCAGCTGGACCGGAGCGCTGCGCGGCATCGTCGACGCCAGGTGCTTGGCGTAGATCGCGATCTTTCGGCCGGCGTCGGGCGCGTTACGCACCTCCTGGATGACCTCTCGCTGAGCCATTGGGACCGGATCATCGTCGCCGGCGACGGACACATCGAAGAGCGCTTTGAGCACTCCCGCCTTGGTCGTGAAGGTCTTGTACACCGTTTCCACCGACACGCCCGCGTCCCGGGCGATCTCGGCGATGGTCGTCGCCGCGTAGCCCTGCGCGAGGAAACGCTGCCGAGCGGCCCGCAGCGCGCGTTGCCGGTTTTGTTGTGCCTGTTCGCGACGTTGCGTCGAGTTGTAGCGCCGCGGCGGCTGCCCCTTGACAGGTCCCATAATTCAGTACATGCTCCTGTATCGAATACAGTTGACTGTATCAGACTAAGGGAGCCACACATGACCACCGCCGCCCGGACCAGCGCAAACCTTTCCGACGGACACTGCCCCGCCGCGGTGGCTCGCGCGCTTGCACCCGAAATCACCCGGCGCGCAGACGAAGCCGAAGCGCTCGGAACAATGCCGATCGATCTGGTCGAGCGGCTGCGGGGGGCGGGAGTCTTCCGCGCATTACAGCCGCGGTCGTTCGGCGGCTTCGAGGTGGCTCCCGTTGACTTCGTCGAGATGATCGAGGAGCTGGCGCGCGCCGACGGCTCCGCGGGCTGGATCGCGGCAATCGGCGCCGGCGCACCGGCATTCACCGCTTGGCTCAAGCCCGCCGTCGCGATGCAACTGTTCGGTTCGGAGGCCGACTTCACGGCGGCCACGGTGTTCGCCCCCGCCGGGCGCGCGGTGCCCGACGGCACCGGCCGGTTCACCATCGACGGGCGCTGGCCGTTCGCCAGCGGTTGCCGCCACGCCGAATGGTTCCTGGCCGGGATGTTCGTCTTCGACGGCGACGCGCCACGCATCCGTGCCGACCGGGGCCCCGACTGGCGCCTCGCGTTCTTCCCCCGCGCGAACGCCGAAATCGTCGACAACTGGGATGTCCTGGGGCTGTGCGCCACCGGCAGCAACGACATTGCTGCCCAGGCCCTCAGCGTTGCCGAAGAGCACACCATCAGCCCGTTCTTCGAGTTGGCCGGCCACGACGGGCCACTCTGGCGACTGCCGTTTTTCACGCTGGTGGGGGTGGCTCTGGTCGGTGTTCCGCTGGGGATCGCGCGGCGCGCGCTCGACGAGTTCACCGACCTCGCGACGACGAAGGCACGCACCGGGGCGTTCCAGCCAATCGCCCAAGACCCCGCCGCGCAGGTCACGTTCGCTCGGGCTGAAGCCAGTCTGCGGTCCGCTCGCGCGTTTGTCCTCGACGAGGCCGGGGCACTTTGGGACCGGGCGTGCGCCGGCGACATGCCACCACTGCAGCAGCGCGCCCGTTTCCAGCTCGCCGCGCAACATGCGATGCGGGCGGCGCGCCACGCCGTCGATGCGGCGTTCGATCTGACGGGCGCAAGCGCGGTGCACGCCACCCACCCGCTGCAGCGGTGCTTCCGGGATTTGCACACGGCCGGCCAACACGTGTACTTCGGCCCGGCTGCCATGAAGCGCTACGCCAACACCCGCTTCGACATCGCCCAGCCGAGCCACCTGATATGACCGCGCTACTGCCGGTTAACTGGATGTCGGGAGATCGAGCGCGCGACCGATCGTCACGATGGCCTCGATTAGCGTTCGGCGGTCGACGTCGAGATTGCCGTCGAGCCAAGTGGTTACCAGGTCGGTGACGCCGGCAACGATGATTCTGGCGACCAGCCGGCGTTGCACAGCGTCGGTGAATCCGGCGGTCAGAGCGTCGTCGGCCATGACATCGGTGAACGCGACGATGGCCTGTTCACGACGCGCGTTGAGGGCCGGCACGGCGGGCGCCGCGGCGTAGAGGCGCGCCCGTCTGGGGTCGCGGCACAGGGTACTCACCAACACCTCGGCGATGGCCCGGGCCCGCGCCTCACGGTCATCAGGCAGGTCCGCATTGCGAATTTGCACGGCGACGTCTCTCAACAGCTCATCGAGCGCCGCGACGAGGACCGCGTCCCGGTCGGTGAAGCTTTCGTAGAAATAGCGCTTGGTCAACTTGGCCGTGGCCGCCACCGACTCCGCGGTCACCGCGGGTGTGCCGTCGGTGCCGACGAGGTCCAAACACGCGTCCAGCAACATCTGCCGACGCTGCTGACGGCGCTCATCGGCGGGGACGCCCCGGTAGCGCCGCTCAACTTCCGTCATGCAGACATCTTGACACGGTTACGTGTCAGAATCTACTCTGACACGCATCCGAGTCAGATTGACGGAAGGTCTCCCATGAACACACCGCTATCAGGGCGGGTCGCCGCCATCACCGGTGGCGCGCGAGGCATCGGCTACACGATCGCCAAGGCGCTCGTTGCGCGCGGCGCGCGAGTGGCGCTGAGTGACATCGACGAACCCGCGCTGCAGGCCGCGGCCGCTGAGTTAGGCATCCAGACCTATGGCCGGCTGGACGTCACGGACGCCGACGCCTTCGGCGCTTTCCTGAGTCGGGTCGAACAAGAGTTGGGCCCGCTGGACATATTGGTCAACAACGCCGGCATCATGCCGACCGGACCGCTACTCGAGCAGTCCGACGCGCTGACCCGCCGGATTGTCGACATCAACGTTCTCGGCACCATCAACGGAACGAAACACGCTCTGGCGCTGATGGTTCCCCGTCACAGCGGCCACATCGTGAACATGGCCTCCACCATGGGTGAGGCCGCAGTCCCAGGCCTGGTGGTCTACAACGCGAGCAAGGCCGCGACGATCGCGTTCAGCGACGCCACCCGACTCGAATTCCGCAAGAGCGGCGTCCACATATCGGCGATCCTGCCCGGTGCGGTCAACACCGAACTCGCGGCGGGGATCCAGGGTCCTCGCGGCATCAAGAACGTCGAACCCGACGATGTCGCCGAGGCAGTGATCCGGACCTTGGAAGGCGCCAAATCGCGCCCGCGCGTTTACGTTCCGCGTGTTGCCGGTGTCCTGATGCGCACGCAGCGATTCCTGCCCCGGCCGGTCAGCGAGGCCGTGTATCGCGCTTTCGGTGCGGAGTCGGCGGTGCTGAGCCGCTCCGACACTGCCAGTCGCGAGGCGTATCTACGTCGTCTCCAGGTGCCTGGCGGATCCCGATGAGCGCATTGCTTCGGCCGCTGGACGCGGGCTGGTTGTGGCTGGAATCGCCCACCAACCTGATGCACGGCGCGGTGCTGTGCGTCTTCGATCCCCCCGAAGGCGCGGCGCCCGGGTTCGTGGCGGACCTGGTTGCCCGGATGCGCTCGCAGACCAGCGCTGTCGCGCCGCACAATCAGCGACTCAAGGCTTCCGCCCTCGGACGTCTTTGGCCCCAATGGGAAACGGTTGACCGCATCGATCCGGATCGGCACATCGTGCATCTGGCCCTCCCCTCACCCGGTGGCGACCGAGAACTCGCGGTCCTGATCTCCCAACTGCAGAGCACCGCGTTGGACAAAACCCAACCGCTGTGGTCGCTGCATGTGATCGAGGGATTGCCCGAGGGCCGGTTCGCGATATTCGGCAAGATGCACCACGCCATGGCCGACGGTGTCGCCGCCCTGGCCATGGTGGACGCCTGGCTGTCCGACGATCCGGACACCCGCAACCTGCCACCGTTGTGGGCAGCGAAGCCGAACCGCCGCACGAAACCCGCGGAACCCAGGCCCGCGGCCGGTCTGGCCGCGCAACTGGCCGCAGCACCAAAGCTTTTCAACGCCACCGCCCGCGCCGCGTACAAGGCCATGACCGGTGTGTCGGCCCGACCGTGGAGCGCCCCACACTCCCCCATCAACACCCCGATCACCGCTCGGCGCCGAGTGGCCACTCAGGCATTCGAGTTGGACCGGTTCCGAAACCTGGCGAAGCGGACCGAGACGACCATCAACGACGTGGTGTTGGCGGTGTGCTCCGGTGCCCTGCGTCGCTACCTCGACGAAATCGGCGGCCTGCCGGACCGGCCGCTGATCACCAACATCCCGGTTTCGCTTCGCCAATCCGATGCAAAAGCCCAGGGCGGCAACGCGATCAGCTGGGCCATGGTGTCGCTGGCAACGGACATCGAGGACCCGCGCGAACGGCTGGCGGTCATCAGTGCCGCGACCACGCACGCCAAACAAGAACTGGGCCTGATGGGCGCCACAATCGACACCTACACGTTGCTGGCGGTTACGCCGATCCTGGCCGAACAGATCGCCGGCCTCGGCGGACACATACCACCGATGTACAACGTGCCGATCTCCAATGTGCCGGGTCCGCGGCAACCGAAGTATCTCGATGGTGCGTTGTTGCGCGAAATCTATGCATTGACCGTGCTCTACGGTGGCCAGGCGCTCAACATGGTCGTGGTCTCCTACACCGACCGGTTGAACTTCTCGTTCACCGCGTGCGCCGATGCGCTGCCGCATGTGCAACGGCTTGCCAGTCACTGTCGTGACGCACTTTCCGAACTCGAGAGGACGACACTATGACCAGCACAACCCATTCTCAGGCAGAAACAGACATCGCACTCATACCGGAACGCGATCGCCCGGACGGCCCGGTGACCACACGCCGGCTGCGGCGCACCGTCGCGGTGTACGGCGCGGTCGCGGCGGCGGGAACCGCGATCGCGATCACCGCCGGCCGGCGGCCCGTCGCCAATTTCGGTGTCGGCCTCGTCGCCCCCGGCGCCGGCTACCTTTCGGCGGGAAAGCCGTTGTCGTACGCATTGACTCAGCCCGCCTTCCTAGCGTCTCTGGGGCTCTGGCTCGGCTCCGGCAATGTGCTGGCTCCGCTGACAGTCTGGGGTGCGACCGCGGCGGCCAGCAGCCGTCATCGGGTGCGGTTGCGTGCGGCCCGCGCCGTTGTTCCGGCCGCGGCCGCGGCGACCCTCACGGCGGCGCTGCGGGTGCGGGAGCGCGGATTCCGTCGAGCCGTCA
Source organism: Mycobacterium sp. (assembly GCF_035499775.1). Lineage (GTDB taxonomy): Bacteria > Actinomycetota > Actinomycetes > Mycobacteriales > Mycobacteriaceae > Mycobacterium. Next base: position 22,972 of record NZ_DATJYB010000229.1, read on the forward strand.
AGCGCCGTGACGAACGCAACGCACGCCTGCGCGAACTGGGCGCCACCTCCGCACAACCGGCCCGGACCGCACCGGCAACGTCCACGGCATTGCCTGAAGTCGGAGAACTCTCCGCCGACCAGCTCGCTCTTCAGCGCTACTTGCTCGACCGTGCCCTGCAGCCGGTCGCCGAGTTCGGCGGGTTCGACCGCATCGAGCAGTTCCAGACGTCATCGATCCGCTATCAGGTCACCTGCGCCGGGTTAGCCTTGGCGGCAGCACAATACGACTACACCCCCGCCTTTGCCGGCTACGTCAACGCGGCCCAGCGGAATCTGATCGCCAAGTGGCAGGAACGGGTGTGCTGGTCGTATTGGGCCAAGGAGAGCATGTGGGGGCACCTGCGCTACAACCCCGACCCGGTCCGCAAAGACAACATCATGCTGACCGGCTGGTTGGGCTACCAACTCGCGTCGTACCTGTCGAACACGCATGACCCGCGCTACCTGAGCAAGGGGTCGGTGACCTTCACCCACCCACGCGGCAGGCGCTTCGAGTACGACTTCGGCTCGCTCACCGAGGCGCTGTTGTCGAACTTCCAGCGTTCCGATTTCACCCTCTACCCCTGTGAGCCGAACTGGATCTACGCATTGTGCAACGGTTTTGGCATCTTGCCGCTGCCCATACACGACCGTCTCTATGGCACCGGCTACACCGAACAGATCCTGCCCGGATTCCGGCGCGGGTTTGAGAACGAGTTCCTCTCCACCGACGGACGCACGATCGGCATCCGTTCGGCGTGGACCGGGCTCACCGTGCCCGCGATGACGTCGGTCATCTCCGACGCCAGCGTGATTTGGCAACTGGCCCCGGTGTTTCCGGACATCGCGCGACGGCAGTACGAGATCCTTCGCCACGAATGGGTACGGCTGAATTCCGACCGGACGCTGAGCCTTGACCTCAAAGGATGGGACAAGATCGACACCGGCAACTACCGGCGCAGCAGCATCAGCGCGTTGTTGTGGATGCGCGCCGCCGCCGCCGAACTCGGTGATTCCGAAGTTGCTGCGGCCGCGCAGTTGTCGATCGAGCGTGAGGCGCCGCCGATCGTCGCAGCCGGTGTGCGCTCCCACCCCGGCGTCTCCGCCCAGGGAACCTGCGGGCTGTTCTTGGCCTCGACCGCCCGCGAGAACAGCCACTTCAACCGGGTGAACCGGGGCATGCCCGAACAATGGCTTGCCGGACCGATTCTCGAAGATGCCGACTACCCCGAGGTGTTGGTCGCCCGTGCGGTCACCGATGGCGCCGCGCTCGATCTGGTGCTGCGACCCGGCGTCGGCAAGGCCCGGCAGACGCTGACCATCGGCCGCCTGCGGGCGGGCCATCGATACCGCACGCACGGCGCGGTCGACGCCGAGGTCACCGCGGACGTGCACGGAAACGCCTGCGTTCACGTAGATCTCGAAGATCGGCACGAACTGCGTATCGTTCCGACCGGCCGGACGGGACTCGACTAATGGCGTGCTGTGTGCTGGTGGGCTATTTCGTCGGCCGCGCGGTGAACCGATTTCGGCGCACCCGGCCCGCCGACACCGTCGCGCCGGCACGATACCGGGCGTCCAGAAATTCAGGAGCTTAGCAATGGTCATCCAACAAAGCCGTCCCTCGCCGAGGACATGGTTGCTGGCAGCAGTGGAGTTGACCGCGGCGCTGATCGCCGCGCGGCTGATCATCTGGGCCAGCCGCCCGCCGTGCCCGTGCCCGCACCATCACCATCAGCACGGGATGCCGAAAACATCAGCACCGCTTATCCATTGGGGCTGGATCGAATACGGCTCACTGGGCGTTGCCGTGGCGGCACTGGGTTGGTGGTTAGTGCGCCGTGATGCCCGCGCAGCCGTCGTGTCCGCCGCGGCGCTCGCCGGATTCGCCGCGTCGCCCGCCGTGCGCGGCCTTGCCTCCCATTCCCATCTCATCGCGATGGTGGCACTCGAACTGCTGATGGTGGCCTGTCCGCTATTGCTTTTGAGGGCGCGGCCCCGTCCCAGCGTGGCGCGCCCTGCCCTTGGAGTTGGTTGGACGATCCTCGCGTCCGTGGCCGCAGTGTTCTATGCCGGGCTACTCGTCGTGATCCACCTTCCCGCGTTGCACAGCCACAGCACAGCGCCGACCTGGGTGGCGCTGTTCGCGCTGGCCATCGGAGTCGCCTACTGGTTCGGCGTGCTGTGCACGGCGGAGCGCATGCCGACGCGAGCCCGGCGCGCGATGCTGCTGGGAGCGCAAGAAGTCGCGGCGTTCATCGGCTTGCTGTCGTTGTTCGGTGCCTGGGGAGCCACGGCACATACCTCGCCGTGGGACCAGCGCCTGGGCGGCCTCTTCATGATGGCCACCTGTGCGGCCGTAGCGGTCCCCCTGGCGCGAAAGATCAGGTAAACGCGTGCGACAGTTCCTACATGACGAAGAGCGTCGCCGTCATCGGAGCGGGACCGGGCGGATTGGTCGCGGCGCGCTGGCTGCTGGCGCGGGGCTTCGAGCCGACGATCTTCGAGCAAAGCGCAACGCTGGGTGGTCAGTGGGCCGGGATTCCTGGTCACAGCGGCGTCTGGCCGACCATGCACACCAACACCAGCCGCATCTTGACGGCCTTCAGCGACCTCCCAAACGAGAGCGACCATGTCTACCCGTCCAACCGCGAGGTTCTCGACTACTTGCATCGCTACGCCGAGACGTTCGGCCTGACACCACGCATCCGGTTGGGCACGCGGGTCGAACGCGTGAGCCGCGACGCAACCGGATGGCTCGTGCGTCACTCCGGCACCGACGCGAGATTCGAGCGAATCGTGGTGGCCAGCGGCAGGTTTCATGCGCCCTCGGCCCCACACGTTCCGGGGCTCGACACCTTCGCCGGCGCACTGGGTGTGATGTCGACCTACGACTACCGCGGGCCTGAGCCATATCGCGGGAAGCGTGTTCTGGTGGCGGGCGGCGCGATCAGCGCGCTGGAGATCGCAACGGGAGTAGCCGAGTTCGGCGCGGCGCGCGTGGTGGTGACCCAGCGCCGACAGCGATACGTCCTGCCGAAGTACGCCGCCGGCGTTCCCTCCGACCACTGCATCTTCACCCGATACGGCACCCTGGCCAGCGAGGCGCTCCCCGAATCGGAGATCGACCGGCAGCTCAAGGAACTGGTGGTCGAGGCCGGGGGAAGCCCGGAGCAGTACGGCGCGCCCGCGCCGGACCCGTCGTTCTTCGCCGCCGGCGTCACCCTCAACCAGGTCTACCTGCCTCTGGTCGGGGAGGGCCGAATCACGGTGCGGCCGTGGATGAATGACGTGATCGGGTCGGCCGTGACCTTCGCCGACGGCCACACCGAAGAGTTCGACGGGATCGCGCTGGGCACCGGCTTTGAACTGTCCCTGCCATTTCTGAGCGACGAGATCCGGGCCATCCTGGATCTCGACACGGTGCACCTGGAAACCGACCGCTACACGTTTCATCCCGATCTTCCCGGGTTGGCCTTCATGGGCATGTGGGACCAGTCGGGCGGTTACTTTGTGCCGCTGGAACTTCAGGCCAGGTGGATCGCCTACACGTGGGGCGGCGCCGTCCCGCCACCGAGTGAGACCGACCAGCGAACGGCGATCGATGCCTATCGCGCGCGGCGCGCGATGTCGCAGAAAACCCGGATGAACCTGGTTGCCTTGACTTTCGCCCGAGCGGCCGGCGTCGAGCCGCACCTGGACAACTGGCCGCACTTGCGCCGCGCCCTGCTGTTCGGACCGCTGGCACCGAGCTGTTTCCGGCTCGAGGGCCCGGACGCGCAACCCGACGCGCCGGACCGGTTCGCCCGTGACGCCGCCGCGTTCGGCGCGATCACGTCCAACGAGCCGACCGAGCGGGAACGCCGCTACTGGTCGCTTGTGGCAGCCACCGCCCGCTGATCAGCGCCGGTGGTCCGGCGCGCCGCTCCCCAGAGTCCGACGCCGACGCCGACGACGGCACCGCCCAGGCCGATGATCTGTTGGGAGCGCTTCATCTCGTCGTGCACGCTCATCCCGCCCAGCAGGTCGGACGCGTCGGCGCCGGCGGACGCCAGGAACCAGCCGCGGCTGTTCTTGCCCCGCAGCCCCGACGTCAAGAGCAGCCCACCGATCAAGGCGTCGCGGTAGCCCATCGACCGCAACAGCAGCCGCGCCGTCGGCGACGACTCTTCGGCGTCTGCGCCCCAGAGCCGGTTGGCGCGGACGGGGTCCACCAGAAACGAGATGCCCGAGGCAAGCCGGATGCTGCCCGCAATGAGCGCGGCACGGTCGATCGACATGGCGGCAGCCTAACCGCGCCCGTGTTCGAAAGTGAAGCTGGTTCCGGGGTCGACGGACTCGGCCTAGTTCATTCGGAGGTCATTCAGACGGACACAATTTGATGTATCGCTCTTTGCTTCCGGCGTCCAGCGCCTGTCGCTCCTCCAGCAGGCTCACACACCGCGCCGCCAAGTCGAACGACCCATAGCAATAGTGCGCTACCAAGGCCAAATGCTTGAGCTGCTCATCATTCATGTCCACTCGGAAGAAGTCCCGCACATAGACGAAATCCGCTTCCAGGACTTGGCGGGCACGCTCGCCCGGGTGGCCGCCGATGTTCCACACCTTCAACTCGGTGAAGTAGTGCGGAATGAATCCCTGACCACGTAGCTCTACATCAATCTCCCCGAATGAGGGTTGATTCTGATACCAGTTGATGAACGACACCTCGGTCTGAATTGCCACAGCCTTGGCCAGCTTGTTGTGCCCGTTTTGGAACACGGACAGTTCACTTCCCTGGATGTCGATTTTCAGGAAGTCGAGGTGCTCGATCTCGCTGATGTCGTCAAGCCGCCGGGTTTCAAGTGGGACACGCTCAAGGACCTCCGCCGAATTTTCGGCATCGAGCAAGCCCAACGTTATCGGGTCGGGTTCGAGCAGGCTCGTCATCCCGGACGCGCGACACACCTTCAAAGTGTGTTGGTTGCCGTCGCCCACCGCGTGCGGTAGATACAACTCGTTGGGGCCACGAATTCTTTGCAGCTCGAGAAATGCGCTGCGCTGGGGCTCGAACCCGGTCACATGGCATAAGCCGGCTTTGAGCATCCGTAGGTAGGGCGGGCGGAAATGGCCGCCGAGGCGGTTCGCCCCGATGTCGACTACGTGTGTGAGACGGGACGGGGAGAGCAGGTCCAGCACATGGTTTGGGGGTTGCGACTCGGAGAGCAGGTCATACACCACGCTGGTCAGTCCATGATCACGAGATGCTCGTACCGTATTTGGTCACGCGGTCACCCTACCCCGGGCACGTCGTAAAGCCCGTCCACCGAAATGGCTGCAGAGCCTGCCCGATTACGGGGCCGGGCACGCGTCCGCGATTTGCAACGAGGCCGGCCAAAACACCGTCGTCAACCCGAAGGCCCCGACGTCAGCGCCGGCCGGCAGCACCGTTTCCAGCCGCGTCTGAATCTGCTGAGTCTGCTCGGGGTGCGCCACTGTCCACGCCACGCCGATGCACAGGTACGGAATCGCCAGCCAGAAGCCCAGTTCGAGCAGTGCCGCGATGCTGACCTGGCGGTTCAGCACCTGCTGAAGCTGAGCCATCACGCCTTGGGCCATGCGTTGACGCTACGCCAACATGAGAGGGTTGGTCCCTATGCAGATCCCGTTTGCCGACGCGCTGCGCAGCCGCTTGACCGGGCGCGGGCCCACGTTCGAGCTCATCGACGAAGGCCTCGAAGACCTCGAAGACGTCGAAGACCTCGAAGACGAAGCCGCCGACGAGTCGCTCGAGACGGTCGACCTACCGGCCGCCGAGCCCGCCCTGCTGCTGCAACGGATGGAAAACCGGCTGGTCCGGCTGCACCTGTCCACTCCGGACGTGCTTAGCAGCCAGGAGCTGCGCAAGCTGCGCTACATCCTCAACTTCGTCAGGCTCGCCGACTTCGAGCCGGGCGCCGCGGGTCCGGGCGGGAGCCGCGGGCGCGGGGACATCTCGGTCGGCGCGGAAGTGGCGCCGTGGCGGTCCAGGGTCACCGACGCGCTGTACGGACCACTGCGCGAGGAGCGTGACCCGGTCACGGCTCTGACCACAGCACGAGACGCGCTGGCCGTTCTCATCGACGACCAGGACGACCAGCGGCGGGTGCTCGTCGAACGCCACGGGAACGACTTCTCCAGCGCCGAACTCGACGCCGAGGTCGGCTACAAGAAGCTCGTCGCGGTCCTCGGCGGCGGCGGTGGCGCAGGCTTTGTCTACATCGGCGGCATGCAGCGGCTGGTGGAGGCCGGCCAGCTGCCCGACTACATGATCGGCTCGTCGTTCGGGTCGATCATCGGCAGCCTGGTGGCCCGCACCCTCCCGGTGCCGATCGAGGAGTACATCGAGTGGGCCAGGACGGTGTCTTATCGGGCCATCCTGGGACCTGAGCGGGTGCGCCGCCGCCACGGCCTGGCGGGCCTGTTCGCACTGCGCTTCGACGAGTTCGCTCATGCCCTGCTCAGCCGCGAGGACGGCGAGCTGATGCGCATGTCCGACCTGGCGATCCCGTTCGACGTCGTGGTCGCCGGCGTGCGCAAGCAGCCGTATGCGGCGCTGCCGTCCAGGTTCCGCCGTCCCGAACTGGCGGCCCTGCAGGGGCGGTCACTTCCGTTCATTCCGATCGGTATCGGCCCGCGGGTGGGAGCCCGGATGTGGCAAGTGTCGGCCTTCATCGACGTGCGGGTCGTCAAGCCGATCGTGATCAGCGGTGACGACCCGGCCCGCGACCTCAATGTCGTTGATGCCGCGTCGTTTTCGTCAGCGATTCCCGGCGTCCTGCACCACGAGACGAGCGAGCCCGCCATGGTCCCGATGCTGGACGCACTGTGCGACGAGAAGGACATCGCGGCCCTCGTCGACGGCGGCGCAGCAAGCAACGTCCCCGTCGAACTGGCCTGGAAACGAGTCCGCGACGGAAAGCTCGGCACCCGCAACGCGTGCTATCTGGCGTTCGACTGCTTCCACCCGCAGTGGGACTCGCGGCACCTGTGGCTGGCCCCGATCCTGCAGGCGATCCAGTTGCAGATGCTGCGCAATGCGCCCTATGCCGATCACCTGGTCCGGTTCCAGCCGACGCTGTCGCCGCTGAACCTGGCGCCCTCGGTCGCGGCCATCGACCGCGCCTGCAAGTGGGGACGCAATAGCGTCGAGAAGGCGGTTCCGGTGACCTCGGCGCTCCTGGAGCCCACCTGGTGGGAGGGCACAGCCCCACCAGTCCCCGCGTCCGCAGCCACTCAGGCAACGGCGCACGCGAAGTCCGTGGCGTCGTCGATGAGCTCGGTGATGGCAGCGATTCAATTGCCGACGAATCGTTTCGCGCGGTGGCGTGACCGCCACCTGACTTGATGCCGCGGGCGCGGGCTTGCGCGTTCGGCGGTTAACATGACCCTCATGGCCAAGCGGGCCCGACGGCCTTCCGACCCTACTCTCGCCGCCGCCCTGGACGGTGGCCGCACGGTTGCCGCCCCCGCAGAGGGTGGGCAGACCAGCGCGGTGCCGAACACCAGACCCACCGACGCGGTCGAGCTCGCTTGGTCGACCGGCGACGTCCTGGGCGACGAGAACGACCACGAAATCCCCGCCGAAGCGCCCCGCTCCCGCGAACCGGCGAACGTCAGCCAGTCCTGGGGCGCCACGTTGCGCATCGCGGCTCTACTGATCGCGGGTGGTCTGGTGTTGGCCGGAGGGATTGTGTTGGGGCGTTCGACGTTGACGTCGGGGAGCTCTCCGACCAGCGCCGCGCCGACGTCGAGTGCAACTTCGGCCACATCTTCGGCTACCGCCGCCGCCCCGGTGTCGATCACCTCCACCCTCGATCAGGACAACAGATTCACCGACGCCCTCAACGAAAACGGCATCAAGGGCCTCGATCCGCAGCAGGCCATCACCACTGGCAAGCAGGTCTGCCAGGACATGTACCGAGGGGTGAAGCTGGAGGCCGAAGTCGACGCGTTTCGCGCGGCGCAGCAGAAAAACCTCGACCTCGCCACCCGCGCCGACGACTTTGTGAAAATCTCCATCAACGCGTACTGCCCGCAATACGCCCCCCACTGATTTGTCAGGGGCCATCGAGTATTGACAACCTGCCCGGTTGGCAGCGATAGTGATTCGGCGTTAAATGAAAACATTGTTCTCAGATAAGACGCTCTCCCGGAGGAAACGTGAACGCTGCGCAACGGCCGATGGCGTGGTTGCCGCTGTCGATCGCCGAGGCGTCGTTGTCGGCCCCACCAGAGGGCGACCCGGACCTGCCGCAGGCATGGTCGCATCTGACGCGCAGGCTGGGGGAAGCGGCACAGATCGTGGAATCCGATGCGGGAAACCGGAATCGGGCCGATTTCGCGGCGGGTATGCGACACCTGCTGGTGCTGCTGGCGGCCGGTGTCGACGAGGCGTTGCGATTCGATCCGGATCCGGTTCTGGCTGTCCGGCGCACCAGCACCGACGACATCGTGACGTGGGGCATGGAGTGCCCGGACTGCATCTACACGCGCGCCACGATGCGCGGCGGTGAAAGCTATCGCGTGTTCGGCAACCGTGGCACCGCCCGCTACGTCGGACTGCAGACGATGAACGGGATCGCCTCGACCGCAAACGAATTGGTCGACGAACTCGAGGTGGACGCCGACGGCAACTTCGAGGTCGTGCTGTCCGCCGACAAGCGGGACGGAAACTGGATGCGCATCGAAGGCGCCAACCCCACCCTGACGGTGCGGCACTTCTTTTACGACTGGGACGCCGAGGTGCCGTCGTCGCTGCACATCGAACGCCTCGGCGACGCAGTCGAAACCGGCGACCCCGGCTTTAACGCCACCCCGGCTCCGGACATTGCGCTGTCCCGGCAGCTGGTCGCCCTGGGCGATTTCGTACACGACAACCTGCAGTTTTTTCTGCAATTCGGTGCGGCGGCACCGGCCAACGGCTTCCTGCCCCCGATCGACCGCACCGCGATGGGCGCGGCCGCGGAGAACAAGCCCGTTATCGGCCGCTGGGAACTCGCTCCCGACGAGGCGCTGATCCTCGAGGTCGAACCACCCGAGGGCGTCTATTGGAGTTATTCCGTCGGCAACCCGTGGTGGGAAACGATCCACTACGGTCGCCACCAGTCCAGCCTGAACGCCCATCAGGCCGCTGTGGACGCCGACGGGCTGGTCCGGGTAGTCCTGTGCGGACGCGACCCCGGGGTGGCGAACTGGCTCGACACCGCCGGCTACAGCAACGGCCCGATGATCCTGCGCTGCGTGCGCACCACAACGGCACCGACACCGAACTCCCGGCTGGTGTCGGTGGACGACGTTGCCTCGGCGCTGCCGGCCGGGACCGCGAGAATCACCCCCGACGAACGCGCATCCGTCCTTGCGCAGCGCCGCCGGGCAGTACAGGAAAGGTTCGCACTATGACGTTTTCGGCCGATCAGCTCGAAGACGGTGCCCGCGCCGCGACCGGCCTGGACGACTTCGGCTCGCCCTATTACCGGGAGGGGCTGGAGCGCACCGTTGCAGCGTTGAACACCGAAGCCGGGCTCTCCGAGCTGGGCGAGGTCATCCAGCACGCCACCATCAGCAACGCCCTGATCCAGCGCCTCAAGATCGAGGACACCTACAAACAGCACCCCGAAATCGACGACGAGGTCGTCGGCGGCCCGGTTTTCGTGATCGGACTGCCGCGCACCGGGACCACGGCACTGAGTCAGCTGGTGGCCGCCGACCCGCAGTTCCGCTCGTTGCGCATGTGGGAGTCCCAAGCCCCTACCCCGCCGCCGGAGGCCGCGACCCAGCACACCGATCCCCGCATCGCGCAAGCCGAAGCGGGCCTGAAGATGCTGCACGACATGTTTCCGTTGATGAAGACGCTGTACAACTCCGAGGCGACGGCCCCCACCGAATGCCAGGACCTGATGGGCATGAGTTTTCGCACCTTCCATTTCGACGGAGTGGTCCGGGTCCCGGGTTACCTTGCGTGGCTGATGGATTGCGACATGCGCGAGACCTACACGTTCCATCGCCGGGTGCTCAAACTCCTGCAGTGGCACTGTCCGCCGGTACTTTGGCACCTCAAGACACCGGTGCACATGTTCGCCCTCGACGCTCTGGTCGAGGCGTACCCCAACGCCAAATTCATGTGGAGTCACCGTGATCCGGCCAAAGTCATGGGCTCGGTGTGCAGCCTGATCCGATATGTGCGCAGCTGGAGCAGCGACCGCGACGATCCCGAAGAACTCGGCGCCGAACAGCTGGACAGCTGGGCCGAGGGGGTGCGGCGGGCAATGGACTTCCGCCGGCGGGTCGGTGACGATCGGTTCGCCGACGTCGCCTTCGCGGATCTGCAGACCGACCCGGTGAAGACCCTGGCGGCCGCCTACGAAACGCTGGGCCTGGACTTCACCGACGCCACCGTCGGTTCGGTCGAGCAGTGGGCCGCCGAGCACAAACCCGGCTCCCGCGGTGCACACGACTACGACCTGGCCGACTACCGCCTGACGCCAGAGGGTGTCCGCGAACGGTTCGCCGAATACCTGCGAACCTATGACGCCAGCGCATGACCCGACCGGCAACCCGGCGCCGCAACAGGCTCGCCCCGGACCCCGACGTGCGCCGGGCCATCTTGACCGCAGCGTCGAAATCCGTTCGCGAGCAAGGAGTCCGAGGGCTCAGCATCGCTACCGTACTGGACCGCGCACAGCTGAGCACCCGCGCGTTCTACCGCCATTTCGAATCGAAGGACGAGCTGGTCGCAGCCGTCTTTCTGGAGATGGCGCGCGTTGAAAAGCAAAGGCTGAGAAGGAAAATGGCGGCAGCCGACGGCCCGGTCGAGGCGGTGGCAGCCTGGATCGACGGACGACTGGATCTGGCGTTCGACGACAACATCAAATCCGATCTGCGCCACCTGTCCCTGGAGGCTCAATCGCAGATGTTCGCCTCACCCGAGCTGATCGCGCCCGCATACGCCCAGATGCTCGAGCCTCTCATCGAAGCGCTTCGGCATGGCCTCGAACAAGGTGTGTTTCACGACATCGATCCGGTGGCCGACGCGCAAGCCATTCAGGGCGTCGTGTGGGCGTGCACCGAACGACACTGGGCGACAGGAGATTCCGAACGCGCCGCGGTCCGCCAACGGGTGCTCCGGTTCTGCCTGCGTGGACTGGGCGAAGCCAAGCATCATTGATCGGAAAGGAGCAGCATGGACCTGGGTTACAGCGGAGCGAAAGCGGTCGTGACGGGCGGCAGCAAAGGCATGGGGCTGGCCATCGCGCAGACCCTGGCAACCGAGGGGGCCAGCGTCGCCGTCATGGCTCGGGGCCAGGCGGCGCTCGACGACGCGGTGGATAAGCTTCGGCAGGCCGGCGCTCCGGACGCCGTGGGAATCAGCGTGGATATGACCGATGCCGCATCCATCACCGCCGGCTTCGCCGCCGTGTCCGAACGCTGGGGACACCTGAACAGCCTGGTGCACACCATCGGTCCGGGCGACGGATATTTCGAGCAGATGGACGACGCGGACTGGGACGCCACCTTCACGCTTGGCACGATGTCGGGGGTGCGCTCGATTCGCGCCGCGTTGCCAATGCTGCGCGCCGCGCAGTGGGCTCGCATCGTCACGCTGTCCGCACACAGCATTCAGCGGCAGAATCCGCGTATCGTCGCCTACACGGCATCCAAGGCGGCGCTGTCCAGCGTCACCAAGAACTTGTCGAAAAGCCTTGCCAAAGAAGGCATTCTGGTGAATTGCGTCTGCCCGGGAACCATCGTCACGGCCAGCTTCACCGAAAACCTCAAAGACATCCTGGCCGCCGAGGGCCTCGATGCCACCAACCCGTACGACGTCATGACCTGGATCGACAAGTACTTCCATCAGCCTTGCGACCTCGGCCGGGCCGGACTTCCCGAAGAGATCGCGTCCATCACCGCCTACCTGGCGTCGCAACGCAACGGCTATGTCACCGGCGCCACGGTGAACGTCGACGGCGGCTCGGATTTCGTCTGACCGCTAGCCGACGTTGGGTTTGATCTCCTCGATCACCCACTGGGCGTAATCGAGATACTCGTCGACGTCGCGTACGGCGGGCACGGGCACCGCGCTGTAGGTGGCCCCCTGCTCGGCGAGCCAAGTCAGGCGATCGACGAGCTGCTGGGCGCTCACTGGTGCACCATCCTCGTGTCGGTGATCTTCTTCGAGGCTTTCCTGGTGCACCATCCGGTGTGTCGGTGGTCTCGGATGGATTGCCGATGCACCCGAGGTGGCTGCTGGCTCATCGCCCTGCTCGCTCGACACGTCTGATGTCCAGCATGAGTTCTGCGGGGGTCGGCGGTTACCCGGAGCACGCCGACCGTCGACAGGGCTAAGCGCCGGTGAGCGCCGCACAGTGAGCGAACGAGCAGTCGTGCCCCGGTACCGCACGAGGGTGCCTCCCCACTGGGCTTAGCAGCGAGGAGGCTGTCATGAAGTCTGCCCGAAACACCTTGCCGATGGAACCCGTCAACGGCGTCACCTGCGGAATCGACTGGGCTCGCGATGATCACGCGGTATCCATCGTCGATGCCCGCGGTCACGAGAAGGTGCGTTGCACCATCGACCACGACGCTGCCGGACTGCGCGAGTTGCTCGCCGTGCTCGACCGCGCCGGCGCTCGCGAGGTCGCCATCGAGCGTCCCGACGGCCCGGTCGTGGACACCTTGCTCGACGCCGGTGTCACGGTGGTGGTGATCAGTCCCAACCAGGTCAAGAACCTGCGCGGCCGTTACGGCTCGGCCGGCAACAAGGACGACCGATTCGACGCCTTCGTCCTGGCTGACACCCTGCGCACCGACCGCGCCCGGCTGCGCCCGCTGCTTCCCGATACGCCGGCCACGACCGCCCTGCGCCAAACCTGCCGTGCCCGCAAGGATCTCGTCGCCCACCGCGTCGCGGTGGCCAACCAGCTGCGAGCACACCTGAAGATCGTGTTCCCCGGCGCCGTGGGTTTGTTCGCCGACCTCGACTCGCCGATCAGCCTGGCGTTCCTGGCCCGTTTCGACTGCCAGGACCGAGCCGATTGGCTGTCGGTCAAACGTCTGGCCGCCTGGCTGGCCAGCGTCGGCTACAGCGGCCGCACTCATCCCCGCGAGCTCTACCGCCGCCTGAGTACCGCGCCGCGGGCCACCACCGGGACCGACGGCACCGCCACCACTAGGGCCTTCGTCGCGGTGCTGGGCAGCCTGGGTGCAGAGATCAAGACCCTCGACGCCGACATCGCCGAACAACTCAGCAGGCATGCCGACGCGCAGATCTTCACGTCCTTGCCGCGCTCGGGGACCTTCCGGGCCGCACGTCTGCTCTCCGAGATCGGGGACTGCCGCGCCCGATTCCCTACCCCCGAGGCGTTGGCCTGTCTGGCCGGCGTAGCCCCCTCCACCCGCCAGTCCGGGCAGGTCAAACACGTCGGATTCCGTTGGGCCGCAGACAAACAACTCCGCGACGCCGTCTGTGATTTCGCCGGTGACAGCCGACGCGCCAACCCCTGGGCTGCCGACCTCTACAACCGGGCCCGAGCCCGCGGACACGACCACCCCCACGCCGTCCGCATCCTCGCCCGCGCCTGGCTCTACGTCATCTGGCACTGCTGGCAAGACAACACGACCTACGACCCCGCCAACCACCGGGCACTCCAATATCTGCTCAACCGACCCCAACCCGGGCCGGCTTGACACAGGGCAACTCATGCG
>NZ_DATJYB010000230.1:0-16159 GCF_035499775.1 Mycobacterium sp.
ATGGATCGAACTCAGATCATCGACTGCATCGCTGGTCACGCACGCGGTTGCGACCGCCACGACGTTGATCTGATCACCGCGGCCTATCAGCGCGATGGCCTTGACGAACACGGCAAGGTGACCAACCTCGGCGCTGAATACGGTGATTGGGCTAACCACACGCATGCCGCGACCTCCCAGGTTCACACACACAACATCACTACTCACAGTTGTGAGATCGAGGGTGACATCGCGCATGCCGAAAGCTACGTGATCGTGGTGCTGTTGAGCCTTGACGGCCGAACCGCTCAGTTCATCAGCGGTCGATATGTCGACAGGCTAGAACGGCGGGACGGACAGTGGCGCATAGCAGTTCGCAGATCGACGGTCGAGGTGATGTTCTTGGCAGACGCATCCGCGCTGCAATCATCCTTCTTCAAAGACACGGGCTACCCGGTGGGCACTAGGGACCGCACCGACCTGTCTTACCAGCGTCCCCTCACCATCGACACGCCGGCACCGAAGCGATGGTAGACAGCGAGAGACCGCCACGCTCACCCGGTAAGACTCTCTCGTAGGTCGTCGTCGAGTTCGATACCTAGCGACTGCACCATCCACGCGATCGTCGCATACGCACCAGCGGTGAAGATGATGTCGAGAATCTGCTGGGCGTCCAAGTGCTCGACCAGCGCCGCCCAAGTTTCGTCCGTGATGACGCCGCCGCGGTCCAGTTCGCCGACGGCGCGCAACACGCTTGCGTCGCGGCCGTCCCAAAACGGCGCGTCTGGTCCCCAAGCAATCCAGGCGATTTCGACGTCGGTCAAGCCGGCGTCGCGCGCCAGGAACACGTGCTGCGCCCACTCATAGCTGCACTGGCGTAGCACGGCCATGCGCATGATGACCAGTTCGCGTTGACGTGGATGAAGGCTGGTGGCCCGTAACAGATGGCCGTTGAGCGTGAAAAACGCCTTCGCAAGAGCTGGATGGTGCGCGAGCGCACCGAGAATGTTGGCGCCCTGACGACGGTTGTCGCCGGTCAGCGATTGTTCGTGCCCAGCCGGGGTCATCGCCTCCAACGCATCGTGCATTTCAGGCGGCCAGCTCTTCACTGGCAACGGTCGCATCCGAGTCATCGCTTCAGTTCCTCCATAAATCGTTCGGCCCAGCGTGAGCGGCGCGTGAGATCGGTTGGTTCCCAAGAGTGTCTGTTGACGGTATGCCACTATCCTTGCGCCATACGACCGTATAGGCTATACAGGCGTACAAATAATTGGAAGATCGCCAGCCTCGCTTACAAGAAGGGAACAACTGCGGAAAGCGTGGAAGCCCGAAAGGCCGCAGAGGCGTTGGAGCTGGAGGCCGCCGACTTCTTCACCGACACCGCGTTAGTCAGTGACCCCTACCCCTACTTCGATGCGCTTCGGTCACGTTGCCCAGTGCATCCCGTGGCTCATCCCGGAGTTGTAGCGGTGACTGGCTACGACGAAGCGGTGCAGGTGTATAAGGACGCGTCGACGTTTTCGTCGTGCAACTCCGTGGGCGGCCCGTACCCGCCGCTAGAGGTGCCGCCCGGCACGCAGGACATCACCGATGTCATCGAATCGCGCCGTGACCAATGGCCGATGAACGAGTTCGTGGTCACGATGGACGGCGCGGCCCACGAAACTCAACGCGGCCTACTGCGGCGCTTGCTGACACCGCGCCGGCTCAAAGAAAACGAAGACGCCTTGTCGGGCATCGCCGACCGATGCATCGACGATTTCATCGAAAGTGGTCACTGCGAGGTTATCAACGAGTACGGCAAGCCGTTCACTACACTCGCGATCGCCGACCTACTAGGGGTGCCCGAAGGGGACCGCGAAGAAGCCCGGCAGGTCTTGGCGGGCAGCACTATCGCCGTAGTCGGCGACGAGCAGACCCTTGCCGTCAATCCGCTGGAATTTCTGTTCGATAAGTTCCGAACCTACCTCGAGGATCGGCGGAGAGAGCCCCGCGACGATGTCCTCACCCAATTAGCCACTGCCACAAACGAAGACGGCTCACTGGCTGACCTCGACGCGATTGTACGCACTGCCGCGTTCCTGTTCGGAGCAGGCCAAGACACCTCGGCGCGCATGCTGGGCGCCGTACTCCGGATCATCGCTGACAACAAAGATATTCAAGGGCGCTTGCGAAGCGAACCCGGTCTGATTCCCGACTTCATCGAAGAAGTGCTCCGCCTAGAAAGCCCGACGATGAGCGACTTCCGGATGACTCGGGTAACCACCACCCTTGGCGGGACCGATATTCCGGCAGGAACTACGGTCATGATCCACCCGGGCGCCGCCAATCGCGACGAACGCCGTTTCCAACAGCCCGACGAGTGCCACTTGGGACGTGCGAATGTGCGCGAACACATCGCGTTTGGTCGCGGACCACATTCATGCCCGGGCGGTCCGTTGGCCCGTGCCGAGGGCCGCGTGACCCTCGCCCGATTCCTCGATCGCACGCGCAACATTTCGATCTCCGAAGCCGAGCACGGACCTGCGGGGCAGCGACATTTCGACTACGACCCCACCTTCATCGTCCGCGGATTGAGCAACCTGCACATCACGTTCACCCCTTCGGAATGAGACCTCTAGCCCCTCCAGAAAGAAGAGATCAACGATGAGCAGAGTTGCCGTGGTGACCGGCGGCGCCTCCGGCATTGGCCAGGCGATCAGCCAACGTTTGGCCGAGTCCGGGACGAAGGTGGCGATCTTCGATCGGCAGGGCGAAGCGTTAGACGCGCAGGTTGCAGTCCTGCGAAACAATGGCTTTCGGGCGATCGGGCTCAACGTCGATGTCACGGACCGACCCGCGGTCGACTCAGCGGTGGACTTGGTCCGCGACGAGTTCGGCCCATCAGCATAGTGGTCACTAGTGCTGGCGTTACCGCATTCGAGCCGTTCATTGACATCAGCCTCGACCAGTGGAACCGCACGTTGGCGATCAATCTGACTGGAACCTTCAACTGTGTGCAGGCAGCAATCCGTGACATGATCAGCGCCCGCTGGGGTCGGATTGTGACTATCTCCTCCGCCGCCGGACAAACGGGCGCACCGAATCAGGCTGACTATGTTGCCTCCAAGGGAGGCGTTATCGCCTTGACGAAGGCGCTGGCGTTTGAATTCGCTTGCCACGGGATCACCGTCAACACGATTCCGCCCGGATTGGTCGATACGCCGATGGCGCACACCGCCGAAGAACACGGCAAGTTGCCCAGTATCAAGGACCTCGGGGCCATGATGCCCCTCAGACGCGTGGCTACAGGAGAGGACATCGCGGCCGCATGTCGATTCCTTTGCTCAGACGAGGCGGGCTATATCACCGGAGCGCAGATCAACGTCAACGGCGGGGTGTACATGTGATACCTAGACCTGTCGAGATCCATGTCGAGACCAGCCACGCTGCGAACATTCCTACTATCGAAGGAGATTGGGCATGGACGACCTCGGACCACTGACACGAAAAGTCATGCAGTATCAAGACACCGTGCGGCAGTTGGTACCGACGGCGAAGACCCCTGACGATTGGGCACCTCTGGCCTCTCTGATCGCCGTGGACTGCTTTGAACGGATCGGGACATTCCTCGAAGTCCAAAACTGGCAGCAATACGCCGAGATGTTGACCGGATGGGCGAACTCAGTCGATTCTTTCGAGACAACAGTGCGACGCGTGACCGAGCACTCCGACCTCGTGTACTTCGAGATCGAAGAGCGACACTTCTTGGGTGGCAATGTGGTTGTAGTGAACTCGATGACCGTGTTCGAATTCGACGCCGACACGAAGATTTGCCGCGTCGCCGTCTATCTCCAACAAGCTGCCTGAGATTCGACGACCCTTGGTCTGAATTACCTACTCATAGGACGGCTGGAACGCCTCGACGGGCTGGGCCAGGGCCAGCGCCGAGCTGGTGCCGATCGGCCCGTGCCGGTCGAACACCGTCGCGCTGCCGGCGGCCACCCCGGCCGTGCCGTAGTGGCTCTGGGCCGCGAGCCCGATGTATTCGCCGTCCGGCAGCCGGCTTGCGGTGACGGTGTAGTCGGCGTTGATGTAACGCAATCCGCCGGTGCCCCAGTGGGTGAGCGAGCTGGTGACATCGCCGACGAATGCCAGGCGGGTGAACGGGGTCAAAGGATAGCCCGCCACGATCGGTCGGAACAGCTTGGTCCACGCGAACTTCCGGGAATGGGACTGCTCCCACTCGCCCGCGGCGATACCGGGACTGCCATCCAGGGTGGCCCCATATCCCCAGATGAGAAACGGCATGTCTGCGGGGAAGCCGTCGGTGCCCGTCGGCAGCGGCGGCATCTCCGCCGGAGCGGACCACACCTCTCCGTCGGGGTGGTCACCTCTTCGCAGGAACAGCGCGCCGGCCCGCGCGACGGTCTTGCCGTTCTGCACCAGCGTGCCGTCCACGAGCTTGATGCGCCGGCCTTCCCGCTGCACCGAGGTCTGAATCTGAACCGGCTCCAACAGGACCGGACGCAACAGGTCGACCGTGATGCGGGCGGGCTGAAAGTCGGGGTCGACGCCGGATCGCTCTATTCCCCATCCCAACAGGCCGCCGACGATCTGGCCACCCATTCCGAAGCCCCACGGTCCTCGCGTCATCACGCTCGGCACATAGGAGTCGCCGTCGAGAGTGAAGAACGCCTCGGGCGGGTTAGCGGGATCGTCGGTCGTCACTGGTAAGACGTTAGGCCACCCGGGTCTCGACCACGGGTCGGGACGCCCTACGGTTTGTGGGTACGCAGGGGTACGCCGGTGGCGTGACGGGAAGGAACGTGGCATGCCTGAAGTGACCGAGATTTCGCGCAGCGCCAACCCGTTCCCGGTGACGGGGGTGTCGCGCGACGCCAACGGCATCCCGCACTACGACGGCCTGCCGGCCACGCTGCTGGACATGCTCGCCGAGCACGTCGAGATCCGCCCGGACAGCGAGGCCGTGGTCGAACTCGGCGCCGGCCGCCTGACCTACCGACAGTTGTGGGACCGCGCGTCGCGCGTCGCCGGTGGGCTGCGCGCGGGCGGCTTGAAGCCGAGCGACCGGGTTGCGGTGCGTTACCCCGCGGGGCTCGATTGGGTGCTGGCGTTCTGGGGCACGGTGATGGCCGGAGGCGTTGCGGTGGCGGTCAATACGCGGTCCGCTCAACCGGAGGTCGACTTCGTGCTGTCCGACGCCGGTGCGCACGTGGATCTGGCCGCCGACACACCGCTGCCCGACGGCCCGTCATACGTGACCGAACAGCTCACCCGCACCGACATAGCCGCGCTGTTCTACACGTCGGGCACCACCGGTCACCCCAAGGGCGTACCAACCACTCACGAGGCATTCCTGACCAATACCGAGAGCTCGGTCCGGTGCCTGGGACTACAGCGGGACATCGGTGCGGGCCTGCGTACGCTCATCTCGGTGCCGTTGTTTCACGTGACCGGTTGCAACTCACAGCTTTTGGCTGCTACCCGGGTCGGGGGCACCTCGGTGATCATGCCGGCGCTCAACCTCGACGCGCTGATCGCCACGCTGCCGGGCGAGCGTATCTCGCTGATGGTGACCGTCCCGGCGATTTATGCGTTGTTGTTGCGGCACAAGGACTTCGCCACTGCAGACGTTTCCGGTGTGCTTTGGGTCGGCTACGGCGGCGCGCCCATCGCCCCGTCGTTGGTGCGGTCGGTGAAGAACGCGTTTCCGCAAGCAACGGTGTTCAACGGGTATGGCATGACCGAGACAGCCTCGCTGATGACGGTGCTGCCCGACCACGAGGCCATCGAGCACGCCGACTCGGTCGGGTATGCGGTGCCCTCGGTGGATCTCGGCGTGATCAAGCTGGATGACGGCAGCGGGGAATTGGTCGGCGAATTGGTCACGCGCGGAGCCAACGTCACGACGGGCTACTGGAACCGGCCGGACGCCACCTCGGCTACCGTCGTCGACGGCTGGTTGCATACCGGCGACGTGGCCCGGGTCGACGACGCGGGCCGGATACACATCGTCGACCGCATGAAGGACATCATCATTCGCGGCGGCGAGAACATCTCCAGCGTCGAGGTCGAGGCGGCGCTGTTGGCCGCCCCCAATGTCGCGGACGCCTGCGTGCTGGCGGTACCCGACGACGTGATGGGGGAGAAGGTGGGCGCGGTGCTGTTCGGCGGCGCCGAGCAGATCGACGTGACTGCGGTGATCGACCACTGCCGCGGAGAGTTGGCCGACTACAAGGTCCCGCAGTACGTCACGGTGGTCGACAGCGCGCTGCCGCGCAATGCCGGCGGCAAATTACTGAAGGGGAAGCTCCGCGAGCAGGTGCAGTGGGGCGACCCGCTGCGATGAGCTCGACGCTGCTGATCGCGAACCGCGGCGAGATCGCACTTCGGATCATCCGTACCGCAACCGAATTGGGCATCCAGACGGTTGCGGTGTACGCCGACGACGACGCCGACAGCCCGCACGTGCACGCGGCCGACGAGGCGATCGGGGTGCCCAACTACCTGGACCAGGCCGCGATCCTGGGGGCGGCCAAGGAGTCCGGTGCCGAGATGATCCATCCGGGTTACGGGTTCCTCAGCGAAAACGCCGAATTCGCCCGCGCGTGTGCGGCCGCCGGGTACACGTTCGTTGGTCCGGAGGCCGACGTGCTGGAGATGGTCGGCAACAAGTCAGCGGCCCGTGCCGCCGCGGTTTCCGCCGGGTTGCCGGTGCTGGCCGCAACCGAAGGCCCCACCAGCCTCGAGGACGTCCGCGAATTCTTCGCCGCCCAGCGCGGCGCGATCATGATCAAGGCGCTCGCGGGTGGCGGCGGCCGCGGAATGCGCAAGGTGGACAGTGCGGATCAGCTCGACAACGCCTACCGTCAGTGCGCCGCGGAGGCACAACTCGGCTTCGGCGATCCGGCGGTGTTCGCCGAGGCGTACCTGCGCGAAGCCCGTCATATCGAGGTGCAGATCGTGGCCGCGCCGGCCGGTTTCCAGACGCGCGCGCTGGCGGTCGGCGACCGCGACTGCAGCATCCAGCGGCGCTACCAGAAGATCGTTGAAATCGCTCCCGCCCAAGGTCTTTCGCCCGCGCTGCGTCGTGAGCTGCACCACGCCGCAGCCCGGCTGGCTGCCAGCGTGGGCTTGCGCGGGCTGGCCACCGTCGAATTCCTGGTCACGGGTGAGAAGCTCGTCTTCCTCGAGGTCAACCCGCGAATCCAGGTGGAGCACACGGTCACCGAAGAGGTCACCGGCATCGACCTGGTGGCTGTGCAGTTGGCCATCGCCGGTGGCTCGTCCTACTACCAGCTGCGGTTGCCCGCCGGAGTCGCTTCTGACGGAAGCGAAGTCATCGGCGAGCCGGCCGCGCAACGGGGCATCGCGATTCAGACCCGGGTCAACATGGAGACTTTCGCCCCCGACGGATCCGTCGTACCGGCGTCTGGCACCCTGACGGTGTTCGCGCCGCCGAGCGGTCCGGGGGTGCGCGTCGACACGTACGGACGACCCGGGCTGGCACCGAGCCCGCGCTACGACTCGCTGTTGGCGAAGGTCGTAGCCCACACGCACGGTTCGGATTTCCCGGCGACGGTGCGCAAGGCACGGACCGCGCTGGCAGAGTTCAGCATCGAGGGCATTCGCACCAACATCGGGCTTCTGCGAGAGCTGCTGTCCGACAGTCAAATCCAAGACGACATGGTGACCACGAGTTTCCTCGACGAGAAGCTTCCCGAGCTGGCCGCTGCGGCGATGTCGCATGAGCACGAGGTCCGCGCCACCACCGTCGAGCTCTATCCCGGTGAGGAAGCGCTGCGTGCGCAGCTGGCCGGCACGGTGGTCGAACTGCCGCCCGAGGGCGTCGAATTCGGTGCCGGCGAGCAACTGGTCGTCCTCGAGGCGATGAAGATGCAGCACGTGCTCGTCGCCTCGGCCGCGCTGCGCACCGTCCGGAACCTGGTGACACCCGGCCAGGTCGTCGGCACCGGCGACCCGTTGGTCGTCTTCGCCCGCACCGGTTCCGGCGCCGACGGCGAATCACAATCCGCCGCACTGGATCCGGATCGGCCGCGCGACGACCTCGACGAGGTCGCCCACCGTCATCTGCTGACCCTCGACGAGGGCCGGGAGGCCGCTGTCGCCAAGCGGCACAAGCGAGGTCGCCGTACCGCCCGGGAGAACATCGCCGACCTGGTTGATGCCGGCAGCTTCGTGGAGTACGGCGCCCTGGCGATTGCCGCGCAGCGCAGCCGCCGCTCGGAAGAGGACCTGATCGTCAACACCCCGGCCGACGGCCTGGTCGGCGGGCTGGCGACCATCGGCGCGGACCGGTTCGGACACTCGGCGGCCGAGGCGGTCGTGGTGTCCTACGACTACACCGTGCTGGCCGGGACACAGGGCATGCGCAACCACGCCAAAACCGATCGCGTCTTCGATCTGGCCGTCCGCAAGCGGCTGCCGGTAGTGCTGTTCGCCGAGGGTGGCGGGGGCCGGCCCGGCGACACCGACGTGGGCGGCATGGCCGGACTCGACGTGCCGACGTTCCGGGTGCTGGCGGCGCTCAGCGGACGGGTGCCGCTGATATCGATCGTGTCCGGCCGGTGTTTCGCCGGCAACGCCGCGTTGGCCGGGGTGTGCGACGTGATCATTGCGACCCCGGACGCCAACATCGGCATGGGTGGGCCGGCGATGATCGAGGGCGGTGGGCTCGGGGTGTACCCGCCCGAGGTGATCGGGCCGATCGACGTGCAGCGGCACAACGGCGTGGTCAGCCTGGTCGCCCGCGACGAGGCGCACGCGGTGTCGCTGGCCAAGCAGTACCTGTCCTACTTCCAGGGCAGCGTGCACGACTGGGCGGCGCCGGATCCGCGGCTGGCCCGGCATGTGGTGCCGGAGAATCGGTTACGCGCCTACGACGTGCGCCGCGCCATCGAATCGATCGTCGACGTCGGCTCGATCCTGGAGCTGCGTCGCGACTACGGCGTCGGCATCGTCACCGCGCTGGTCCGGGTCGAAGGTGTGGCACACGGCCTGATAGCCAACAGCAGTCATCACCTGGGCGGCGCGATCGATGCCGAGGCGGCCGACAAGACCGGCGACTTCCTGGCCTTGTGCGAGTCGTTTCAGCTGCCGGTGATCTCGCTGTGCGATACCCCGGGGTTCATGGTCGGGCCCGACGCTGAGAAGGAAGCCGCCGTCCGACGGTTCGGGCGGATGTTCATCCTCGGCGCGCGGCTGACCGTGCCGGTCGGAATGATCATCCTGCGAAAGGGTTATGGCCTGGGCGCGATGGCCATGGCGGGCGGTTCATTCCATGCGCCGCAGTTCACGGTCGCCTGGCCGACCGGCGAGATCGGCGGGATGGGTCTGGAAGGCGCTGTGCGGCTGGGGTTCAGCAAGGAGCTGGCTGCCGCCGCAAACCCGGTCGAACGGCAGAATCTCTTCGACAAGCTTGTGGCAGCGGCCTATCAACACGGCAAGGCGCTGCGCTCAGCCACGACCTTCGAGCTTGACGACGTAATCGACCCGGCAGACTCCCGGGCCTGGATCACCAGGTTGCCGGGAGCCCGCGGGTCAAGGTCCGACTAGGTCTGATTGTCCGACTAGGTCTGATTGTCCGATTCCTCCGCGGTCCGCGCACGCGGACCGCATCGTCATCGGACTAGGCGTTTAGCCGTGGCCGGAGCCGCAGCCGACGCCCGGCAGACATCCGGTACCGCCCGGAACGCCGCCTGGGCCGGCATTCACGCCGCCGGAGCCGCAACCGACGCCAGGTAGACAGCCGTTGCCACCGGGGCCGCCACCGGGGCCCTGATTGACGCCGCCGGAGCCGCAGTTACCGTTGGCGTCGCAGCCGCCGCCGCCCGGGTCGTCCTTGAACACGACGTGCGTCGTCAGGGTGTGGGTGCTGGCAGGCCCAGCCGCGGAAACAGTGGCTGATGCCGCCGGTGCAAAGGCAATGGCCGCAGCGAGAGCCCCGGCCGCCGCTAGTGGTTTGGTGAGGTTTAATTTCGCTAACATTCTTGTCGCATACCACGTTCGCACCAGTACAAAACATCTCGCGAGAGAACGGGTGCGAGCCTTCGGCAGAAGGCGCCCCTTAACAGAAGGCATACCGACATGACCGCACTGGATCTGACCGGCCGCACCGCCATCATCACCGGCGCCTCGCGCGGAATCGGGCTGGCGATCTCGCAGCAGCTTGCGGCCGCCGGCGCGAACGTCGTGCTGACCGCCCGCAAGCAGGAGGCCGCCGACGCGGCCGCGGCGCAGGTGGGTGAGGGGGCCGTCGGCGTCGGCGCTCACGCGGTCGACGAGGACGCCGCGCGAGCCTGCGTGGATCTCACCCTCGAGCGCTTCGGCAGCGTGGACATCCTGATCAACAACGCCGGAACCAACCCGGCGTACGGTCCGCTGATCGAGCAGGACCACGCGCGGTTCACCAAGATCTTCGACGTCAACCTGTGGGCTCCGCTGTTGTGGACCTCGCTGGTGGTCAAGGCGTGGATGGGTGAGCACGGCGGTACCGTGGTCAACACCGCGTCCATCGGCGGCCTGAACCAATCGCCGGCCATGGGCATGTACAACGCCACCAAGGCCGCGCTGATCCACCTGACCAAACAGCTGGCGCTGGAACTCTCACCGCGGGTCAGGGTCAACGCCATCGCCCCGGGCGTGGTTCGCACCCGCCTGGCCGAGGCGCTGTGGAAGGACCACGAGGATCCGCTGGGGGCGTCCATCGCTCTCGGGCGCATCGGCGAGCCGGCGGACGTGGCGCAAGCGGTCGCGTTCCTGGTTTCGGATGCGGCCAGCTGGATCACTGGCGAGACGATGGTCATCGACGGCGGCCTGCGGCTCGGTCCCGCGCAGGGTTATCAGGTGTATCCGGCAGGCAGAGCATGACCGTCGCCGAGTCTGTGAAAGACGACCTGGACGCGCGGGTACAGGCGCTGTTGGACGAGCACGATCCGGCTACCACGAATCCGCAGGATTTCCTCGGCGCACAGTTCGACGCCGGTCTGGCCTGGGTGTACCTGCCGGTCGGATTCGGTGGTCTGGGTCTGCCGCGGACCGCTCAGGATCGGGTCAACGCCAAGCTGGCCGCCGCGGGTGCACCGGTGGGCGGCACCGTGAAGAACTACATCGGGATGGGCATGGCGGCGCCGACGATCGCGGCGTTCGGGACGGACGAACAGAAGCGAAAGTTCTTGCGCCCGTTGTTTACTGGTGAGCAGATCTACTGCCAGCTGTTCAGCGAGCCGGGGGCCGGGTCGGACCTGGCCGGCGCTGCAACCCGCGCCGTCCGCGACGGTGACGAATGGATTGTCAACGGGCAGAAGGTGTGGACGTCCCAGGCGCAGCACGCGCACATGGCCATCCTCGTCGCACGTACCGACCCAACGGTGCCCAAACACTTTGGCCTGACCTACTTCCTGTGCGACATGACCCAACCGGGCGTCGAGGTCCGTCCGCTGCGCCAGATCACCGGCGAGGCGGAATTCAACGAGGTCTTTCTCACCGACGTTCGGGTGCCGGATGCGAATCGACTCGGCGCCGAAGGCGGCGGCTGGAGGGTCGCGACCACGACGCTGAACAATGAGCGCGTCGCAATCGGCGCAGGCTCCCGCGCCCCGCGCGAAGGCGGCCACATCGGCAAGGTCACCGCAGCCTGGCGAAATAACAGCGCACTGCGCGACCCCGCAATGCACGACGAGCTGATGCGGCTGTGGGTCGAGGCGGAGGTGCTCCGGCTCACCGGTGAGCGACTAAGGCAGCTGGCTCAGAAAGACCGGGCCGGTCAGCCCGGACCGGAGGGCGCCGGCATGAAGGTGGCTTTCGCCACTCTGGCGCAGGCGATCTCGGGTTTCGAGATTGAACTGAACGGCGAAGCGGGGCTGCGCTACGACGACTGGACGATGCGTAGGCCCGAAACGGTCGACCTGGTAGGGCGCGAGGCCGGATACCGCTACCTGCGGGCGCGCGGCAACTCGATCGAGGGCGGCACCTCGGAGATCCTGCGCAACACCATCTCCGAGCGGATCCTGGGGCTGCCCGGCGAACATCGGGTGGACAAGGACGTCGCGTTCAAGGACCTGGAAAGGTGAGCCCGGTGAGTCGTGCCGATCTGCTGTATTCCGATACCGAAGAGGCGTTGCGGGACAGCGTTCGGCAACTGTTCGCCGACCGGTGTCCGGCGGAATCCGTAGTAAAGGCGTATAGCTCACCGCCACAAGACTTTTCGGGTGTCTGGCGGCTGCTGGCCGCCGAGCTGGGGGTGGCGGGGCTGTTGGTGCCCGAGTCGCTGGGCGGCGCCGGCGCGACCGCCCGCGAGGTCGCCGTGGTCATGGAGGAGATCGGGCGGGCCGTCGCGCCGGTGCCGTTCCTGTCCAGCGCGGTGCTCGCCACGGTGGCGCTGCTGCGTGCCGGGGACACCGACACGCTGCCCGGTCTGGCCGAGGGTACGGTGACCGCCGCGCTGGTGGTTCCGTTGTCCACCGCTCCGGGCGATGCGATCGCAGGAGTGGATTCCGGTGCCGACGGCGTGACCGGAGGGGTCAGCAGCGTCGCCGGCGCCGTCGAAGCCGACGTGCTGGTGGTGCCGGTCGCCGGCCGCGACGGACTCGAGCTGCATATCGTCGCACGCGACGCGGCCGGTGTCGAGGTGTCGCCGGTGCTGGCGCTGGATATGACGAGACCCCTTGCTGATGTGCAGTTTTCGGGTGCACCGTCGTCGCGGGTCGGCGCCAGCCCGGCGGACGCCGCGGTGCGCGAAGCGCTGCATACCGGCGCGGCCGTGCTCGCGTCGGAGCAACTTGGGTTGGCGCAGTGGTGCTTCGACACCACGCTGGCCTACGCGAAGGAGCGCAAGCAATTCGGCCGCACCATCGGCTCCTATCAGGCGATCAAGCACCGGCTGGCGGACCTTTGGATAGCGCTCAATTCGGCGACCGCGGCGGCGCGCTACGCCGCGGACACCTGCGCCACGGGCGATGCCGACGCGCCCGTCGCCGCGGCCATTGCGCAGGCCTACTGCAGCGGTGTCGCGGTACACGCCGCAGAGGAGTGCGTGCAGCTGCACGGTGGCATCGGGATGACCTGGGAGTATCCGGCGCACCTGTACCTCAAGCGGGCCAAGAGCGACCAGCTGGCGTTCGGCACCGAATACCGTCACCGCGCGCGGCTGGCCGAGTTGGTCGATTTGCGCTAGGGCGAGCAGACGCAAAAGCACACGACACGCCGAGCGTGCGTGTGCTTTTGCGTCTCGCAGGCCATTCGTATGAAAAAGCGCCTAACTGACAACACATCTGACCGGACGCGCGTAGCGTGTTGCGCGCTGTCCGCAAAGGTGTTGGTGGGTCCTGCCTCGAGGCGATCGGAGCCAAGTTGTCGTCTTATCTCGTTGCCTCGCCTGAGGCTTTGGCCACGGCGTCGGCGGATATCACCGGGATCGGAGAGGCGATTGGCGCGGCCAACGCAGCGGCGGCCTCCCAGACAACGGGGATCGCGGCCGCGGCAGCCGACGAGGTATCGGCGGCCATCGCGAAGTTGTTCGGCGCGCACGCCGCGGAATATCAGGCGCTCAGCACGCAGGCGGCGGCGTTTCATGACCAGTTTGTGCAGTTGTTGCGGTCGGGCGCGGGCGCCTATGCGGCCAGCGAAGCCGCCAATGCCTCACCCCTGCAGACGCTGCAGAACGAGGTCATGGCCCTGGCGACAACGCCCCTGCCGGTGGCCGATCGGCCGTTGATCGGCAACGGCACCGACGGCGCGGCGGGCACCGGGGACAACGGCACCGATGGCGGGATCTTGTTCGGCAACGGCGGCAACGGCGGATCCGGCGCGGCCGGCAGCAAGGGCGGTAACGGCGGGGCGGGCGGGCTGATCGGCCACGGTGGCAACGGCGGGGCCGGCGGCGCCGCGACGGCCGCCGGCGGTACCGGCGGTGACGGCGGCAACGGCGGCAACGGCGGGCTGTTAGGCGGCCGCGCCGGCGACGGCGGCCAGGGCGGGGCCGGCGGGGCGGGCGCGGCCGGACTTGTCGGAGGGACCGGCGGGACCGGCGGGACCGGCGGCTCGGCCCAGACCCTGGTCGGCGGTATCGGTGGTGCCGGCGGCGCCGGAGGGACCGGCGGTGTGGGCGGCACGGGCGTCAATCCAGGCGATACCGGCGCCAACGGCGGGGTTGGCGGAGTCGGCGGGGCCGGCGGGTCGTCTCAGTCGGCGGTGCTCGGCTTCGGCGGTGACGGCGGCGTCGGCGGTCATGGTGGCCTGGGCGGCACCGGTGGCGGCGGCGCCACCGTTGCGGGCAGCGACGGCACCACGGGCGGCACCGGCGGGGTCGGCGGTAACGCCGGCGCGGGCGGGGCTGGTGGCACCGTTGCAGGCGCGCTCAGCACAGCCGGCACAGCGGGGACCTACGGCACCGGGGGCACCGGCGGCACCGGCGGCACGGGTGGCACCGGCGATGTCGGCGCCAACCCCGGCGGCACCGGCTACAACGGCGGCACCGGTGGCCACGGCGGCCAGGGCGGCACGGCCGGCGCGGGCGGCACCAATGGCAACGGCGGTACCGGCGGCACTGGCGGCACCG
Organism: Mycobacterium sp.; assembly: GCF_035499775.1. GTDB lineage: Bacteria > Actinomycetota > Actinomycetes > Mycobacteriales > Mycobacteriaceae > Mycobacterium. The sequence continues at coordinate 14,561 of NZ_DATJYB010000230.1, forward strand.
GCGGGACCGGCGGCCACGGCGCCGAGGGCGCCGGCGACGGCCAAACCGGCGGTACCGGCGGCAAGGGCGGCAACGCCGGTGAGGGCGGCGCGGCCGGCGCGGCTGCCGACGCGAAAGCAGGCACCGCGGGCAACGCGGGCACCGGCGGGACCGGCGGGACTGGCGGTGCCGGCGGTAACGGTGCCGTGGCGACCGCCGGCGGCCACGGCGCTAACGGCGGAAATGGCGGCGGCGGTGGCCAGGGCGGTTCGGCAAGCGCGACCGGGACCAACGGCACCGGCGGAACTGGCGGCGTCGGCGGTGCCGGCGGCAGCGGGATCACCGGCACGGCGGACACCGGCGGTTACGGGGGCAACGGCGGCACCGGCGGCAACGGCGGCGTGGCCGGCGCCGGTGCCGGCAAGGCGGGGACGGGTGGTGTGGGCGGCGCCGGTGGTGTTGGCGGCGCCGGCGATGCCGCCCCCAGCACCGGGGGTACCGGCTTTAACGGCGGAAATGGCGGCGGCGGTGGCCAAGGCGGCGCGGCCGGCACCGGCGGCGGTAGCACCGTCGGCACTGGCGGCACCGGCGGCACCGGTGGCAACGGCGGTGCCGCCGGCAGCGGCGTCGGGGCAGGCTCGACCGGCGGCAGGGGCGGCGACGCGGGCCAGGGCGGGGCCGGCGGTTCGGCCGCGGCCGGCGGCACCAACGGCGCTGGCGGTCAAGGCGGCAAAGGTGGCAGCGGCGGCGCCGGGGCCACGGTCACCGGCGGCGCCGGTGCACAGGGCGGCGCGGGTGGCAGCGGCGGCGCCGGTGGTGCGGCCGGCAACGGTGCAGGCACGGTCGGCAGCGCGGGCACTGGCGGCGAGGGCGGGGCCGGTGGTGGTGGCGGCGCCGGCGGCACCGACGCCACGGGCACGGGCCTCAAAGGTGGCGCCGGTGGCGGCGGTGGCCAAGGCGGCGCGGGCGGCTCCGCGGTCTCCACGGGTACCAACGGCAACGGCGGCAATGGCGGCGTCGGTGGTCAAGGCGGGGCCGGCGGGGGCGGCACCAACGGCAGCAGCAGCGCCGGTCACGCCGGTGGCGGCGGCGGTGATGGCGGCGGCGGCGGTACGGCGGGGGCGGCCGGGACCGGCGGCAGCGGCGGTAAAGCCGGCACCGGCGGCACCGGTGGTGCTGGTGGCAACGGCGGTAGCGGTGGCAACGGCGACGGAGGCGCCTTCGCCGGCGGTAAGGGCGGGGACGCAGGCCAAGGCGGGGTGGGCGGTTCGGCCGGGACCGGCGGCACCAACGGCACTGGCGGCGCCGGCGGTAAGGGCGGCGGCGGCGGCAACGGCGCCACGGTTGCCGGCGGCAACGGCGGCGACGGCGGCAAGGGCGGCAACGGCGGCGCCGCAGGCAACGGCAGCGGCGGTGCGGGCGGTAACGGGGGCAACGCCGGGGCCGGCGGCACCGGCGGCACGGGCGGCCTATCCGCCGATGCCGCCGCCGGCAATGCTGGGACCAAGGGCGGCAACGGCGGGGCCGGCGGGGCCGGCGGCACGGGCGGCAACGCCGGCACCAACGGCACCAACGGCAACGGTGGCCTGGGCGGGAGCGGCGGCGCCGGCGGTCAAGGCG
>NZ_DATJYB010000231.1:0-6576 GCF_035499775.1 Mycobacterium sp.
AAAGCATGTGCGCCAGTTCGCTCCCCTGACCGATCAGGTGCTGGTCGGTGTCAGTCGCCTGGCGCCGGAGCCGGGCGAGGCTGGGCTGGTTGCCGACGCCGTGATCACCGCCCCCGACGGCGAGGTCCTCGTCGAGCTACACAGGGTGCAGTTTAGGCCCATCAGCCCGCCGCGGCAGGTGCTCGACGAACTGGATCGGCTGTGGTTGGAAGGGGTGTTTGAGCCGCAGTCGCAACGTGACCCGGCCGGTCGGGCCGACGCGCTGGCCGGCGAGCACGTCTTCGTGGTTGCCGCAGGCGAGGGATGCACCCGGTGGGCCCGCGAATACGCGTCCCACCACGGCGCAGAACTTGCGCTCACGGCCCGCGGTGGCGATCCGGAACAGATCTGTGCCGACGTGCAGGCCGAACTGCGTCGGGTGCTGGCGGCCGGCGCAGACCACACTCGCCCGGTCGTGGTCACCCTGGTCGCGGTCACCGAGGTCAACGACGAACCGGTGTCCGCCAGCCTGCTGCCGCGGCTCTCCGAGTTGCCCGCGATGTTGGTGGGGCTGGCACGTGCCGCACAGAACGTGCAGGACCAGGCGCTGCTCAACGGCTCAGATTTGCCGATGCACGGTCTGGTGATCACCCGGGGTGCGTTGCCAGTGCCCGGTGACCGGGAGATCCCGGACCTGGCCGGGTGCGCCCTGGTGGGTGCCCGTCGCGTCCTGCGCAACGAGCAGGCGCGGTTGAACTGGCGACTGATCGACGTTGATCACGCCACCCGGCCCGACGCCGTGGTGCTGGAGTCGCTGGTCACGGGGGCTTATGCGAGTGATGACGCAGACGAGGTCGCGCTGCGCGGTGACCTGCGGACGGTGATCGTCAACCAGTCGCGATTGTCGCGCCGGCTAGCAGCGCTCGAGGAAGTGGAGCCGCGCAACGTGAATTTCGAAATGGAAGCACCCCCGGGACAACTGGCCGGCCTGGCGCTACGGGAGATCCCGCGGCGCGCCCCCGGCCCCGGCGAGATCGAACTGCGGATGGAGGGCATCGGCCTGAACTTCAAGGACCCGATGAAGGTCCTCGGCGTGCTCGGTGAAGCCGAACTCGCCGGCACCCGGTTCGGCGCCGAACTCGGGATGGAGGGCATGGGCGTCGTCACCCGGATCGGTGCCGGGGTGAGCGGCTTCATGATCGGCGAGTCGCGCTTCGTCAGCGTGCCGGGGATGGCCCGTCGCTACGTCACCGCCCGCGTGGACGCGGGCGCCTTCGAGCCTGGTGACGGCCTGTCGCTTCAGACCTGCGGGTCGGTTGTGGTGTTCATGACCGCGCATTACGCGCTCAAGCACGCGGCCCGGCTGCAGCCCGGCGAGTGGGTGCTGGTGGCCGGCGGCGCCGGCGGAGTAGGCATGGCCGCCGTGCAGGTCGCCGCCAAGGCCGGCGCCCAGGTGATCGCCACCGCATCCACCCCGCAGCGCGCCGAACTGCTGCGCAGCCTCGGCGCGAAATATGTCATCGACTCCCGGTCGCTTTCCGCGGTCGAAGAGGTACAGCAACTCACCGAAGGCCACGGCGCCGACGTCGTGCTGAATTCCGCTCCCGGCGAGGCGGTGGTCGCCCTCCTGGAGTCGGCCGCCGAGTTCGGCCGGGTCGTCGAAATCGGCAAGACCGAGATCTTCGGGCGCCGCCTGATCGACATGGGCGTCTTCAATAAGAACCTGTCGCTGATCTCCGTCGACCTCGACCGGATGATGGCGCACCGCGGAGACTTGGCGCGGCAGGTGAACCGGGAAGTGCTGGCGCTGATCCGGGCCGGTGAATACGAGCTGCTGCCAACCCGGATCATGCCGGTGTCGCAGCTGGCGGATGCCTTCGGGCAGGTGGCCCGCTCGACCCACGTGGGCCGGATCGTGCTGGACTTCAACGAGCTTTCGCCGGCGGTCAAGCGGGCCCGGCCGGTGACGGAAATCCGTTCGGACGCGGCGTATTTGGTCACCGGTGGTCTCGGGGACTTCGGCGTGGCCACGGCAAAGTGGTTGGCCGCCAAGGGTGCGGGCTGCATTGTGCTGGCCGGTCGGCGGGGTGCGGCCACGTCCGAGCAGCGGGCCGCGGTGGCAGCCCTGCGCTCCGCTGGCGCCGACGTGCGCGTCGAGCAGGTCGACGTGTCCGACCGGTCCAGCGTGGACGCCTTGCTCGCCCTGCTGTCCGACGGCCCACCGCTGCGCGGGGTTTTCCACGCTGCCGGCGTGCTCGCGGACCAGCCGCTGGGCGAACTGAGCCAGCAAGGTTTGAACGCGGTGTTCGCGCCCAAGGTCTGGGGCGCGCTCATACTCCACGAGGCCTTGGAAGAGACCCGGGCCGGCACCGAACTCGACCATTTCGTGCTGTACAGCTCGGTGGCCAGCCAGGCCGGGACAGTTTCGCAGATCAGCTACGCAGCGGCCAACGCGGTGCTGGATGGTCTGGCGCACCTCCGGGCGCGCCTGGGATTGCCGGCGCTGTCGGTGAACTGGGGTTCGTTGGCCGGCGGCATGTCCGCCGCCAGCGAACAGGTGGCCGCGTATTGGGCGCGCAACGGCGTGCGTCTGCTGCCGCTGGACTCTGCCTGCGGCTACCTGGACGCGGCGATCGGACTGGACCCCACCCAGGTGGGGATCGCCGACGTCGACTGGCCGTTGTGGGGGTCGCTGAACCACGAGTCGGCGTGCACCCCGAGATTTGCCGCCCATATCGACGCGGTTAAGGGCGCCGACGAAGCCGCCGGCTCCGTTCGCGGCGAGCTGGCATCGATGGCCGCCGAGCAGCGGGTCGATCGGGTGACCCAACTGCTGGCCGAACAGCTGGCAGCCGTGTTGGGTGTGCCCGGCGACTTGGTCGACCGGAACACCCCGTTACCCCAACTCGGCTTGGACTCGCTGATGGCGGCCGAACTGCGCGCGCGAGTCAACATCGCGCTCGATATGGAGATCTCTGCAATGGAGTTGAACCGCAGCAACGGGCTGTCCTCGCTCGCCTCGCGGCTCGCCGACCAGCTGGCGGCGCCCGCGGTGGGCTGAGTTGCCGCGGTGGCTACCAGGCTTCGTCGAGCAAACTCGGCGAGACGTCCAATCGCTTGAACTCATTGCGTCGGTAACGCTCGACACAGGCGGAGCGTCGCACCTTGCCGCTGGTGGTGAACGGAATCGAACCGGGCGGTACCAAGACGAGGTCGAAGACACGCAGGCCGTGCGAACGCGATACCGCCGACTTGATCTCCCGCTTGATCGCACGAAGCTGGGCCGCTTGCTCCGCGCCGGGCCCCGCTCGCTCGCCGCTGAGTTCGACGATCGCGACAAGCTGCTCGCCACGGTCATCCGACACCGATATTGCCGCGACTCGGCCGTCGGTTGTTTCTTTGATCGTGGTCTCGATGTCGTCCGGATAGTGATTGCGCCCGTCCACGATGAGCAAATCCTTGATGCGCCCCATGATGAAGAGCTCGCCGTCGAACATGACGCCCAAATCGCCGGTTCTCAACCAGGATCCGGTGGGGGTACCGGGTGAGGGATCCACAATCTGGGCTGCGAAGGTTCGTTGGGATTCCCCGGTTTTCTGCCAATACCCCATCGCCACGTTGTCTCCCTGCAGCCAGATTTCGCCGATCGCTGCGGGCGGATTCTCCCTATGGGTGTCCGGATTGACGATCCGCACCGCGCACATCCCGGGCTCCACCCGTCGCGGGCCGTAGCTCACGTGTTCGACCGCGCCCGGATCTCCCTTGGTGCATGCCTTGACGTGTCCGTCCGCCAACGGCTGGGCAGCAAAGCTGACGGTCCGCACCGGCCGGCCGAACTCGGGAGCCGCCACACATAGGGTGGCCTCGGCGAGGCCGTAGGACGGAAGTATCGCCGTCTCTTTGAGGTTGTAGCGCGCGAAACGCTCGTTGAATCGCCTGATGGTCGCCGGCTGCACTCGTTCGGAACCGTTGATGAGCGCCAGCACGCCGCCGAGGTCAATTCCGTCCATATCGCGATCCGACGTCAATCGCGCTGCCAGATCGTAAGCGAAGTTTGGTGCACAGGAATACGAGAGACCAGCCGTGCCCAGCAATTGCATCCAGCGCGCGGGCCGTCGCAGGAATGCGACGGGCGTCATGAAGTGCATCGGAGCTCCGACGTACAGCGGGATGAACACCGTGAAGAACAAACCCATGTCGTGATGGAACGGCAGCCAGGAAACCCAGCGCAGCTCTGGCGGAGGGGTATCACCAAAGTCGTTCAGATAGACGGCTCTTCCCTGGTCGAGGTTTGCGATCACGTTCCGATGAGAAACGATCACGCCGGCGGGCGTGCGCGTGGAACCCGACGTGTACTGCAGGTAGGCCGCGCGCGGATACGTTTGACCCAGATCAGCGAAAACGCGGGTGGAGTACAGATCCAGCGAATCGATGGTGACCACGGGCGTGTCGGTAAATCCGTTCTCCGCCCGCGCGTACTCGGCGACTTCGTCGAGGACGGCGGAAGTCGTGAGAATGACGGACGGCGAGCAATCCCGCAACGCGGCGGAAACGCGTTCGTCGTGGATGCGGAACTGTGGAACCGGCAGCGGAACGGCGATGAAGCTCGCCTGCAGAACTCCCAGAAAGGCCATGATGTAACTGAGCCCCTCCGGTGCCAGTATCGCGGCCCGATCACCGGCGTTGCCGAAGAGTCTGAGCTCCTCGGCAACGGCGAGCGCTCCGCGATACACCTGGGCCCATGTCAAGCTCTCGGCGAAGCCGGCGGGATCGAACTCATAGTCGATGAACGTGTAGGCCGTGGTATCGGGATGTTGGCGGGCTCGCTGCGCAAGAAGCGCAGGAAGAGATGAATGCGTCATCGCGATCGCCTCACGGCTAGTCCGACTGCTCGCTCGCCGACGGAGTGTCCTTCCTGTGGACTCGAGAGCAGGACGGCTCGTAGGGGCAGTGTCGACGTTCTTCAAGGGTATCGCGACTGGTCAGCGCGTTTTCTGTGAGTTGGGTTGGAATGTCATTGGCGGTGTCTTCGCGGTGCCTGACAGGGCGGTGGGTCGTGACGGCAGCGGCGCGATCGCTACGCGAGCGTTAATTTTGTCGCCGTTTGCTATGAAGGTTGCTGCTTCGGGCAACGCACGAGCTCCAATTCCTCTACGCTGTGCGCGGATCCGTCGAAATCAGCCCGGCAGCTGAGCAACGTATACAGCCGTTCGGCGGGCCGCAGGGGAGTCATCGCCGGGTCTCAGGAAGGCAGGAACGCGTCATGGTCGATGTGGCGATCGTAGGAATCGGATGCCGGCTTCCCGGCAACGTGTCTGGGCCGGACCAGCTGTGGGACTTCCTGCTGTCCCGTCGCGACGGGATCATCGAGGTGCCGGGCGACCGCTGGAGCCTGGACCGCTACTACGACCCCGACCCGGAGATGCCGGGACGGATGTACACCCGCAGCGGCGGCTTCCTGCAGACCTCGCTGTGGGACTTCGACCCGGAGTTCTTCGGCATCTCGCCGCGCGAAGCCTCGATCATGGACCCGCAGCAACGGCTGTTGCTGGAGGTCTCCCAGGAAGCGATGGACGACGCCGGGGTGTCCGGCCGGGTCAGCGGTCGGCAGGTCGGGGTCTACGTCGGTGCCTCGGCCGCGGACAACATGATCCTGCGGACCGGGTTCATGAGCCGCTGGACGGTGGATGCCTACAGCTCCATGGCCAGCACCTTCACCATGATCTCCAACCGGGTCTCCTACGTATTCGACTTGCGCGGGCCGAGCATGACCATCGACACCGCCTGTTCGTCTTCCCTGGTCGCGTTGCACGAGGCCTACCAGGCGATGGCGCGCGGTGAGATCGAGATGGCCCTGGTCGGCGGCGTGAACGCGATGCTGATTCCGGAGGTCTTCATCGGCCTGTGCAAGAGCCGGTTTCTGGCGCCGGACGGCCACTGCAAGACCTTTGACGCCGCCGCGGACGGCTACGCCCGCGGTGAAGGAGCCGGTGTCATCGTGCTCAAGCCGCTCGCCGACGCGACCCGCGACCAGGACCGGATCTACGCGGTCCTCCGGGGCACCGGCGTCAACCAGGACGGACGCACGCCGGGCATCATGGTTCCCAACCCCGACGCCCAGGCGGATCTCATTCGCGAGGTGACCGCCGGATCCGGCCTGCGCCCGGAACAGATCGGGTACATCGAGGCGCACGGCACCGGCACCGCGGTCGGCGACCCGATGGAGATGGCCGCCATCGGCCAGACCCTGGGCAACGTCGACGGCCGGCCTACCGACCTGGTCGTCGGGTCGATCAAGAACTCCATCGGCCACCTCGAGGCGGCGGCCGGGGTGGCCAGCGTGATCAAGGCGGCGCTGACCCTGCATCACCGCCAACTGGCCCCCCAGGCAACGCTGAACCAACTGAACCCGGAGATCCCGTTCGCCGAGCATCGGCTTCGGGTGGTCACCGAAGCCGAGCCCTTCCCGGCCGGGTACGAGACGGCCGCGGCCTCGGTGAACGGGTTCGGGTACGGCGGCGCGAATGCGCACGCGATCCTGGTGGAGGCACCGCAACGTGCCGAATCGGGCGTGCGGCAGGCGCCGGCCCAGGTACT
>NZ_DATJYB010000232.1:0-6105 GCF_035499775.1 Mycobacterium sp.
GCCCACATCCAGTTGGCGTGCAGTTGCGGGCCGGCCTCCGTGTCGGTGTTGGTCTCCAAGGTGACGGCGTTGACCTCGACGGTGTGCATCAGCGGCATCGGCAACCCGGCGCTGGTGCTGTCGGCGGGCAGCGGGCAGACTCCCCACCCGTCACTGCCCGCCGCGGCGCCGAGGCGGCCCAGGTAGTTGAACCCGATCGCCGGCTCCGGCCCGGTCAGCTCGACATCGGTGTTCAGATAGCGCAGGACACCGTAGGTCAGCGGGTCCGGAAGGGCGCGGAGCTGCTCCTTAGCGTCCTTGACCACCGCCCCCAGGCTCGCCCCGCCGGCCACAACCTGCGCCCAGGGCAGCTTCAGCGTCAAGGCCACCGGGTACTTGGCGGTAAACCAGCCTACGGTGCGCGACAGATCGAGATCGGCCGCCACGTCCTCGTGTCGCCCGTGGCCCTCGACATCGATGCCGATCGGGGCGCTGCCGGTGCCCAGGAATTCCGTGCAGGCCAACCCGAATGCGATCAACAAGATGTCCTGGATCCCGGTGTGGAACGCCGCCGGCACCGCACCCAGCAGCATGCGGGTGGTCTCGACATCCAGCGACTCCGACAAGTGCCCGGCGGTGGCGAACGTGTCGATCGCGGGGCGCACCGCGGGCAGCGCCGCAGGAGCTTCCAGCACCTGCCGCCAGGCGTCAGCCTGATCCGCCACCGCGGGGCGGCGCGCATACTCGCCCAGCAGCGACGCCCACCGCTGAAACGACGTTCCGCCCGCCGGCAACACCACCGGCCGCCCGCCACGATGCTGGGCCCAGCCGGTGACGAGGTCCTCGAGCAATATCCGCCAGGACACTCCGTCGACGGCCAGATGATGAATCATCAGCACCAGTTGACCGCTGGGGCCCACCCACAACGCGCTCAGCATCGTCCCGGTGGCCGGATTCAGCCGGGCGCGGGCACCCACCACCGCGTCGTCGGACAGCGCGTCCACCGTTTGCAGGCATTTGCCCGCATCCACCGAACCCGGTTCGGATACCCGTAACGACCACTCTCCGGTGGCGTCGTCGTCGACGTGCAACCGCAGCATCGCGTGCCGATTGAGCAGGGCCTGCAACACGACCACCACATCGGTCGCGGCGACGCCCGCCGGAACCTGCACCACCACTGTCTGGTTGAACTGCCCAACCGGGCTGTTCACACCCTGCAGCCACCGCATGATCGGGGTGGCCACCACCTGGCCGACGCCTTCGTCGATCACGCCGGCCGCACCGTCGGCCACCCGGGCCAGCCCGGCTAATCCTCTGACGGTCTGCTCGACGAAAATATCGCGCGGCTTGCACACCACACCGGCCGCGCGCGCCCGCGCCACCACCTGCATCGACAGGATGCTGTCCCCACCCAGCTCGAAAAACGCCTCGTCGACGCCGACCCGCTCCAGCCCCAACACCTCGGCGTAGATGCCGGCCAGGATCTCCTCGACCGCGCCGGCCGGAGCGCGGTAACGGCCGGCGTCCTGGTAGTCCGGCGCGGGCAGGGCCTTGCGGTCCAGCTTGCCCGAGGAGGTCAACGGGAACTCGTCGAGCACGACGATGTGCGCCGGGACCATGTATTCCGGCAGCCGCGCCCGCAACCGTTGGCGCACCGCGCTGATCTTGGTGTTGGCGTGGGGTTCATTCGCGTGCGTCGTTCCGGCGCCAGGCAGGTAGACATCGGTCAGCGCGTCACCAGTGGGCAGCATGAAAACGGCATCCACGGTGCCGGGCTGAGCGCCCCAGGTGACGACGACGTGATATCCGGCGGCTTCGCCGGCGCGGTGCAGTTCTTCGGGGGTCGTGGCTTCAGGGGACGCGGCCACGGGTGGCCCGGCGGCCAGCGCCCGTTCGGCCTGGACGTCGGTGATCAGCTCGGCGCGCGGAATTCCGGTGACCCGCACCGCGGCGGGTTGCTCGGCTGTCAGCCGGGCCTGCAGCCCGTCCGGGCCCGCGTATCCGGTCCACGCCCACGTGGATGCCGCAGCCAGCGAACGCACCCGGGTGGGCGTCTTGTGGACCACGACGTCGTAGCGGTAGCGGGTGAGCTCGTTGTCGGCCCAACCGCGTTTGACCTGGACGCCCAGTCCGGCCACCGCCGGATGATCGGCGGCCCAAGTCGTGAAAAACTCTGGCGCCAGCAGCAATTCGGATTCGCTGACCACGGCGCGCCGGACGCGTTGGCGGATCTCGGCGGGCTCGGCGCCGTCGTCGGAGCGGGCCAGCGCGATCGCGGTTTGCAGCGCACCCTGCAGGGCGTGGTTGCGCACGTCGCCGACGAACAGCGCCCCGCCGGGGGCCAGCAGCTCCATGGCGTTGTCGAGGACCTCGGCCAGATATCCCGCGTTGGGGAAGTACTGGACTACCGAGTTGAGAATGACGGTGTCGAAGTGGCCCTGCGGCAGATTGTCGGTGACGTGGGCGGGCTGGCTGAGCAGCTCGACGCGATCACGCCACGGCATCTGTTCCAGCGAGCGGGCCAGGTTCTCGATCGTCACCGCCGACATGTCGGTCGCCACGTAGCGCTCGCAGTGCGGGGCGACCTGCGACAACACCAACCCCGAACCCGCGCCGATCTCCAGCACCCGCCGCGGCCGCAGAGCCAGGATCCGAGCTACCGTGGCCGCACGCCACTCCACCATCTCCGGCAGCGGAATCGGGTCACCGGTGTAGCTGCTGTCCCAGCCGCGAAAATCCATGCCGAACTCCGGCGCCCCGGCCTCGGCGCCGTACAACTCGTCGTACAGGTGTTGCCACTGGTCGACGATTTCGGCGTCCAGGTCCGCGTCGGCGGTGTGGTCGAGGGTGAGGTAGGCGACGAGGTGGGCGGCGGTGCCGTTGTGATGCACGGCGGCGACGGCCTGGGCGACCTGCGGGCAGTCCAGCAGGGCGTTTTCGATTTCGCCCAGCTCGATGCGATACCCGCGGACCTTGACCTGCTCGTCGGCGCGGCCGACGTAGTGCAGTTGCCCGTTGGCACGCCACTGCGCCAGATCCCCGGTGCGATACATGCGCGCCCCGGGTCCCCCGAACGGGCAGGCCACAAACCGCGACCCAGTCAGCCCCGCCCGGCCCAGGTAGCCGGCGGCCACCCCGGCACCGGCCACGTACAACTCCCCGACCACACCGGCGGACACCGGCCGCAGCCACCCGTCCAGCACGAAAAAGCCCAGATGGGCCAGCGGCACCCCGATCGGGCTGTCGGTGCTGTCGGCGTCGGCGGCGACGATCTCCCGCACCGAGGCATGCACCGTCGTCTCGGTGGTGCCGTACAGGTTGAACATGCGCGGTGACCCAGGGTGCTGCAGCCAGGTCCGCAGGCGTGGTGGTTGCAGCGCCTCGCCGGCGAACAGCACAGCCTCGAGCGCCAGCTGCTGTCCCGGGTCGGCGGTCTGCAGCGCAGAGAACGCAGACGGCGTTTGGCTGAGGACGCTGACGTGTTCGCTGACCAGTAGGGCATGGAAGTCTTCGGGTGAGCGGGTGACCTCTTCGGGCACCACCACCAGCCGCCCACCCGCCAGTAGCGCGCCGAAGATCTCGCACACCGAGACATCGAAGGCCAGGGAATGCCACTGCGACCACACCCCCGCCGGGGGCAGATGCGCACGCAGCGCCTCCAGCAACCCGATGACGTTGTGGTGGGTCACGGCGACGCCCTTGGGGACTCCCGTCGTTCCCGAGGTGTAGATCAGGTAGGCGATCTCGTCGGGGGCCGGCGCCGGCAACGCCGTGCCCGGGTAGCCGGAGAGGGCGGGATCCTCGAAATCGACGACCCGCAAGCCGTGTCCGTCCAGCCGGTCGGCCAGCGCGGCGGTGGTGACCGCGGCGATCGGCGCGGCGTCGGCGAGCATGAACCCGATCCGGGCCGACGGCAGGCCCGGGTCGATCGGTAGATAGGCCGCCCCGGTTTTCAGCACCGCCACGACAGCGACGATCGCCTGCGCCGAGCGCGGAAACAGCAGCGCCACAGTCTGTCCCGGGCCCACACCGTCGGCGGCCAGCAGGTGCGCCAACCGGTTCGCGGCCTCCTCGAGCTCGCGATAAGTCATCGAGCGGCCCTCGAAGGTCAGCGCGACCGCTTCGGGGGTGCGCGCCACCTGGGCGGCCCACAGCACCGGAATCGACGACTCGGTGGCCGACGCCTCCCCGGCCAATACCGCCCGGTTGCCCCACCCATCCAGCCGGGCGTGCTCGGCGGTGTCGAGCAGATCCAGCGACGAGAGCCGCCGAGTCGGGTCGGCGGTCATGCCCGCCAACACCCGCTGGAAGCGCATGATCAGTGCCTGGACGCTGTCGGCGTCGAACACGTCGCTGTCGAATTCGACGCGAAGGCCGAGTTCACCGCCCGGCAGGGCTTGGATCGTCAGCGGGTAGTGGTTGTAGTCGTGCCGGGTCATCTCGGTGATGGCCAGCTGGTGTGCGCCCGACAGCGCGGCGGCGTCGATCGGGAAGCTCTGGTACACGAAAAGGGCGTCGAAGAGCCTTTCGTGACCGGTGAGGCGGTGGATCTCGCTCAGTGCCAGGTGCTGATGCTCGAGCGTGGCGTGGTGCGCGCTGTGCAGCTGATCGAGCAGCCCTGCGGTGGTGGTCGCCGGCGTGAGTGTCGCCCGCACCGGCACCGTGTTGATCAACAGCCCCACCATCGATTCCGCGCCGACCAGCTCGGTGGGCCTGCCCGAGACGGTGGTCCCGAAGGCGACATCATGCTGACCGGTCAGCCACGTCAGCAGCTGCGCGAAGGTGCCCTGCAAGACGATGTTGACGGTGGTGTGGCTGGCGCGCGCGAGTTCGCCGACCGCGCGGGTGGTTTGCTCGGGCAGCCGGAACAACGTGGCACCGCGCGGGGCCGGGCCTGACCGATCCGGCGGACCGACCAGGGTCGGGGCGTCAAAGCCGGCGAACACCTGGTGCCACGCCGCCTGGGCGGCGGGCTGGTCTCGATCGGCCAGCCAGGCGACAAATTTGCGGTAAGACGCCGTCGCGGCCAGCCGCTGCCGGTGATAGCCGGCGAATATCTCCTGCAGCACGATCGGCATCGACCAGCCGTCGACCACGATGTGGTGGTTGGTCAGCACAAAGCGATGACTGCACCGTCGGTCGTCGGCGACGCGGATCAGCACCGCCCGAAACGCCGGCGGATGAGCCAGATCGCATACCGCGGCGCGTTCGGCGGCGCACACCCGCTGGATCTGCTCGTCGGCATCGCCGCCCCCGACTTCGATGTACCGCCACGCCGCCGCGGGCTCGGCCGGGATGATCTGCACCGGCTCGTCGAACTGTTCGCAGAACCGCGCCGCCAGGTTCGGATGCCGGCTGACCACCGCCTGCACCGCATCGCGCAGGCGGTGCGGGTCGAGGGCACCGGCCACGGCGAAATCCAGCTGCACCGCGTACACATCGTCGTGGTTGCCCTGCGCGGCGGCGGCGTGGAAGAGCAGCCCTCGCTGCATCGGGGTCAGCGGCAAAATGTCAGCGATCCGGTGTTGCCGCTGTAGCTCGTCGATCTGCTGCTGGCTCAACCGCGCCGGCACGATGTCCGACGGCGTCAACCCGCCGCCACCGCGACGGACATGCGCACAAATTCCGCTCAGGGCCTCAAACCACAGCCGGCCGACCCGCTCGACCTGCGCGCGATCGACAGCCGATGGGGCCCACAGCCAGTTAGCGTGCAATTGCGGACCGGCCCCGGCGTCGACCGTGACGGCGTTGACCTCCACGGTGTGAAGCAGCGGCATGGACAACCCCGCGTTGCTGTCGGCGAGCCGAGGACCGATGTGCCAGGCCGCACCGGCCGCCGGTGTCGGGACGCCCAGGCGGCCCAGGTAGTTGAATCCGATCGCCGGGTCCGGCCCGGCCAGTTCGACATCGGAGTTCAGGTAGCGCAGCAAACCATAGGTCAGACCGTCCGGCAGAGCCCGAAGCTGCTCTTTGACGTCCTTGATCACCGGTCCCAGCTCCGGGCTACCCGCCATCACCTGCGCCCAGGACACCCCGCCTAACTTCAGCGCCACGGGATATTTGGCGGTGAACCACCCGACCGTGCGCGACAAGTCCACCCCGGGAGCCAGCTCCTCGTGGCGCCCG
>NZ_DATJYB010000233.1:0-12716 GCF_035499775.1 Mycobacterium sp.
CGTAGGCTGCAAGTCGGATGGCAACGTCGTCAAGATCCATGCTGGTGCTATTGCTGACAATGGCAATGTTGATCTTAAAGTGGACAATGGTTTCATGGCGGAAGTGGTCAGTGGTACTCAGTCGCAGAATGTTGCGATCCAGTATGACAAGAAAAATCTCTGGACAATCGGTCCATCGGTGAAGAAAGACGGCAATACCTACACCTTCAATGGTGAGGAAATGGACTCGAAGAAACCCTACGAGATGGTGGTGACCTGTCCGTAGGTTTCACCTCCACGGCGACAGGGGACGCCGCGGCGAAGGAGAACGATGTCGCTGCGTGAGAGCCGAGCGTGGGTGAAATGGGTGAAAAGTGACGGCCCCCATTGCGATCCGTTCACCAAACGCGAACGCGGTCCTCGGGCTTGAGGAACAGCGAGTCGCCCGGCTGGACGTTGAACGCGGCATACCACTCGTCCATGTTGCGGACGATCCCGTTGACCCGGAACTGAGCGGGGCTGTGGACGTCTGACAGCAAGCGGTTGCGCACCGTTTCGGGCCGGCAGATCTCCTTCCAGCTCGCCGCGAAGGCGATGAAGAACCGCTGGTCGCCGGTGAGGCCGTCGATGACAGGCGCCTCTTTTCCGCCGAGGGACAGCTTGTAGGCGTCGTAAGAAACGCGCAGTCCCGCGAGATCGGCGATGTTCTCGCCGAGTGTCACCTTCCCGTTGATGCGATTGCCCGGTAGCGGCTCGTATCCGTTGAACTGCTGGACGAGCTTGTCCGCCTCGCGGTCATAACGCTCGGCGTCGGCCGGTGTCCACCAATCGCGCTGCATACCGGTGCCGTCGCTCTTGCGGCCTTGGTCGTCGAACGCGTGGCTCATCTCGTGACCGATGGTGGCCCCGATTGCGCCGTAGTTCGCCGCGGGATCGGCGGCAGGATCGAAGTTCGGCGGCTGCAGGATGGCCGCGGGAAACACGATGTCGTTGAGCCGCGGAGAGTAGTAGGCGTTGTCGGTCTGCGGCGTCATGCTCCATTCGGCGCGGTCGATGGGCTTACCCAACTTGCTGACGTCGTCGTTCCACGACCACACCGCCAGGTTGTTCTCGTTGGCGACGAGGTCGCCCGCGTCGATCTTGACCGTCGCATACGACTTCCACTTGTCGGGATAGCCGATCTTGGCGAGCAGTGCCGCGAGCTTGGCCTGAGCTTCTTTCTTGGTCTCGGATGCCATCCACGCCGCGCCGTCGATGCGCTTGCTGTACGCCGTGCGGAGATTCTCGACCAGCGCTCGCGCCCTGTCGCGCGTTTGCTGACTGAAGTGTGCGGCCACATAGAGTTGGCCGACCGGGTCGCCGAGTTCGCTGCTCACTCGAGAAACACCGCGCTTGTCTCGCGGTGCGCGCTCCTGGGCTCCCGAGATCGTCCGGCCGTAGAAGTCGAACACCTCATCGGAGAACGGCGTCGACAGCACGCCGCCGTATGCATGCAGGACGTGGTAGCGCAGGTACGCCTTCCACGCGTCCAACGGCTCGTTGCCGAAAAGCGCCGCGGTCTTGTGCAACACATCGGGCATGCCGACCTGGAAGTCGGTCTCCGCCGGCAGCTTCAGCGCGTCGAACACCTCGCGCAGCGGCGCGCCCTGCCCGAGTTGCTCGACTTGAGCGCGCGGCATGATGTTGTTCGTCTTGTCGACGTTGCGCGCGTCCTCGCGCGGCACCTGGACCTCGGCCAGCTTGGTTTCCAGGGCCAGCAGCTGTTCGGCCTGCTGCTGAGAATCGGCGTACCCGGCGAGGCCGAGCAGCCGGGCCGCATGCGCGACGAACTTGTTGCGCAGCTCGACCGCGTCGGCGTCGGTGTTCACGTAGTACCCGCGCTCACCGAGCGAGAGGCCACCCTGCCAGATCTGGGGTATGTAGCGGGTCGGTTTGTTCGGGTCGATGTCGACCGAGACCGGGAAGGGGTCGTCCACCCGAGTCTTGCCGTTGAACGACACCAGCACCGAATTGAGGCCCGCCCTGTCGTTGACGGCTTCGATCTGCGTCAGCAGGGGTCGTACCGGCTCGACGCCTTTCTTGTTCAGGAGAGCTTCGTCCATGTAGGACGCGTAGAGGTCGCCGATCTGCTGCGAGATATCGCCGGCGGGCGCGTGTTTGTCGGTGGCGCCGGCGACGATCGCCTTGAGGTCGGCGTCGAGCTGGTTCTGGATGTCCAGACCGACGCCCGCGCACACCTTGTCGGGCGGGATCTTCGCGTTCTTCAGCCACGTGCCGAGGACGTAGTCGAAAAAGTCGTTGCCGGGCCGGACGGACCTGTCCATGTCGTCCAGGTTGACGCCCCAGGCACCGACCTTCGGCTTGGGCGGCTGTGCTGTCGGGTGGTCACACCCGACGAGGACCAAACCGACGGCGAGCGACAATGTTACCGTACGAACGAATACGCGCACCTCAGACCTCCAGTCGCCGGGCCAAAGGGCAGCTTAGCCGTCGGCGGAATTGGCTCCCCGACCGTGCCGGTTTGTAGGCTTTCGGGCATGCCGTTCAACAACGGCGAGGTCTTCGCTGGTTACGTCATTGAGCGCTTGCTCGGCGCTGGTGGTTCGGGCGAGGTCTACCTCGCCCAGCATCCTCGTCTGCCTCGCCACGACGCGCTGAAGATCTTGTCGTCGGGCTCACCAGCCGATAAGGAGTTTCGCGCACGATTCAATCGCGAAGCCGAATTGGCGGCGACGCTGTGGCATCCGCACATCGTCGGGGTCCTCGATCGTGGTGAGTTCAACGGCCGGCTCTGGATCTCGATGGACTACGTGGATGGCACCGACGCGGGTCGACTGGTTCAGCAGCGTTACCCCCGGGGCATGCCAGAAGAAGACGTCGTAGAAATCGTGACCGCGGTGGCTGACGCGCTGGACTTCGGTCATGAGCGCCTTCTGCTCCACCGTGACGTCAAGCCCGAGAACATCCTGGTGACCGCGGCCGATGGCCACCGGCGCAGGGTGTTGTTGACCGACTTCGGCATCGCTCGCAGGATCGACGACGTCAGCAACCTCACCGAGGCCAACGTCGCCGTGGGAACCATCAGTTACGTGGCCCCCGAGCAACTTCTGGGCAAGCCGCTGGACGGCCGAGCGGATCAATATGCGCTGGCCGCGACGACCTTTTACCTGCTGACCGGCGCCCCGCCTTTTCAAGACTCGAATCGCGCCGTCGTACTCAGCCACCATCTCAGTACGCCTCCACCGCGGATATCGGAGCGCCGCCCCGATCTCGCGCACCTGGACGCCGTGCTGATCAGGGCGCTGGCCAAAGACCCGAACGAGCGGTACCCGAATTGCGTCGACTTCGCCCGAGCCCTCACAGGGCAGGGTCCCGGCTCCGGTGTGCAGCCGCAGGCATCGAGCCCCGCCGTCGAGCCCGGTTCAAACCAGCGTCCGCACACACAGCGTCTCGAGCGTCTGGTCGTCAACGGCACAGCCGGCGCCGTCGCGCGCGGCGCGGTCGGTGCTCCAGATCATGTCGGGATCCTGTCGTTTCAGGTGGTCCCAATCGACCCACTGGACGATCTGCCTGCTCGTGTTCCGGTCGAAATAGAAACTGATCTCGTTTCCGGTGAGCTCGCAGACGGGGATGAGGTCGAGGTCAGCGGCGTCTGGGACGGCGACACCCTCGATGCCGACACGATCATCAACTTTTCCGTTCAACCTCCGCCGAAGCGACGCCGGTCCCGGCCCCCCGCCGAATCGCCCAGGGACAAGCCGCCGAAACGCCGCAAGGGCCGCGTCGTTGCCGTCGTCGCCGCCCTCGTCGGCGTGATCGTGTTGACCGCGGCCGCGGTTGTGTACTTCACCGACGGATTCGGCCATTGGACTCGCCCCGGACCGATGGTCACGCCGGTCAGCGCAACGGTGTTTTCACCCGACGGTGCCCCCGACAATCCGCAGGACGCCAATCTGGCGATCGACGGCAACCCGAACACGGCGTGGTCCACCGTCACGTACAAGGACGCCGTTCCCTTTCCGAAATTCCTCCAAGGAATGGGTCTGCTGCTGCACCTGTCCGAACCGACCGCACTGAGCGCCGTGACGATCGACGTGTCCAGCACCGGAACCAAGGTGCAGATCCGCTCGTCGCCCACCGAAACCCCGGCCAAATTGGCCGACACCACCGAGCTGACCCCAACCACCTCACTGCAGCCGGGGCACAACCGCATAGCGGTGCACAACCGGACCAAGACCGCCAATGTGCTGGTGTGGATCTCCACCTTGGGCACCACCAATGGCGAGAGCCGGACGGCGATCTCCGAGATCACTCTGCAGGCGGCTGCATAAGGTTGTGGAGAGCAAATGACCGTCGACGCCGCCAGCCCGAGCGTGTTCGACGCCGGCTTGCCGACCATCGAATACGACGTCACCGCAACTCCCGCGCAGGTCTACCCGCAACTTCTGGCAGCGCAACGGCTGGCACCGATCGCGCTGGGACCATTTGGACCCGAAGTCCTTTCGTACGAACTGGTGCGAACCGTGCTTCGGGACAGTCGGTTCCAGATCCCGACCGGCTACATTCTCGCCGTTCAGGGCATTACGTCCGGACCCCTCTGGGACAAGGTCGGCGACTCGCTATTGGGCATGGAGGGCGCCAAACACCAGCGCGTGCGCAGCGTCGTGGCGAAGGCATTCACCCCGCGAGCTGTCGAACGACTGCACGCCACGATCGTGGAGATGATCGACGAACTCGTCGAACCGGTCAGCCGCCAGCGTCATTGCGACGTCGTCACCGAGATCGCGCGGCCCTAACCCCCGCCGGACTGGGCCCGCGCCGTGGAAGCCGGTTGGCGGATTGAGCGGGCCGACGAGCCTCCCCATCGCCTTCGACAGCTAGACCAGGCTGCCGTGTCCGACGGGATTCGCGTGTGAAGTGAGCCGAACTCGGCTTAGTGTGGTCAGCGGAAGACCACCCCACGGAACGAGTACCAATGAACAGCGACGAGGAGTCCGTCACCACGCTGGAGGATCTCCGCGGCGATCTGGCGCAACGGTACAAGTGGGCACCGAGCGGCGGAAGCTCGGTGGACGGCGCGGTCGTGGCGGCCGACTTGGCGGCCCTCGACCGCGACGGCTACGTCGTCTGGGAGAACCTGCTCAGTACCGACCAGTGCCGGCAAATCCGTGAGATCGTGCGCCTCTGGCTGGGGCACACCGGACGCAACTCTTTCGAGGGCCGGCGCACCCAGCGCATCTACAGCGTGCTGAGCAGGACGCGCGTGTGCGACCGGCTTGTCGATCATCCCCGGGTGCTGGCGGTGCTCGATCGGTTGCTGATGGCCAACTATCTGCTTTCGGCGTTGCAGGCCATCAACATTCAGCCCGGAGAGGCCGCGCAGCTGGCTCATCATGACGACGGCTTCTATCCGATTCCGCGGCCACGGGCGCCGTTGGCGGCGGCGACGATCTGGGCGATCGACGACTTCACCGCCGACAATGGCGCCACGGTGCTCTTTCCCGGCAGCCACCGCTGGGGCAAACGTCGTCCGGGCCCGCGCGATCACGCGCTACCTGTCGTGATGCCTGCCGGTTCGTGCGTCTTCTTCGTGGGCACCCTGTGGCACGGCGGAGGCGCGAACACCACCACCCGCGAGCGTCTCGCCGTCACCGCCCAGTACTGCGAGCCGTGGCTGCGACCGATGGAGGCCTACACCTTGTCGGTATCGCGCGACATCGCTCGCACGGTCTCCGAGGACATCCGCCGCATGCTCGGCTACAGCATCCACCCGCCGTTCGTCGGTGCGGTCGACGGCCTGCACCCGCTACGGCTGCTGGAAACCGGGCAGGACTCGTAGCCCGGTTGTCCGTCACACCACCGACGGCGGTGTGGTCAGTTGTCCTCGCATCCAAGCGATCCCGCCGCTGATGTCATACGGCGAATAGTGCGGGTTGGGCGTATCGCCGAGGAACACAACGCCGCTGATGATCGCGATGACGATGCCGATGATCTCCTGCCACGGCGTCTGGAACAGGTCACCGATCTGCGCGGCGAGGGAGTACGGGTTGGAGAAGAAGTCGTTCATCACGGCCTCGTAGACGGAAGCCCTGATGTCGCTTGCTTTGTCGTCGCCGTTCTCTGCGAAGATGTCGCCTTCGCGGTAAACGTCCACCCAGTCGTCGGGCTTGACGGGGAACCCGGGTAGGCCGAATCGCTTGTACGGGTCCAGGCCGTGGGTGTCGGGCTTGGTGATCCACGATGTGGCCCACGCCGCGATGCTGTTGGTTTGGCGGCATGGGTTGCCGTAGGTCAGCACACCTCTGAGGTCCGCCCGACGCCAGGCGAGCGGCTGACCGTCTTGCAGGTAGTTGAAGTAGAAGTACGACCCGACGATGGCGCCCTGCGAGAAGATGCCCAGCGACCACGGCGTTCCCGGGGGGAACGGCACGCCGTTGTCCATGAAGTTCGCGCCCACGAGGCGCGCCAGCTCGTTGATTCCGCTGTTGTTGTCGAACGGCACCGCGACGTTGTTGTAGCCGATCGGCTGGTGATGGCAGAGGCCTTCACTTTCGAGCTGGTTGGCGGTGTCGGCCACCGGCCCGGCGAACATGTTCGACGAATGGCCCTCGACCGTGAACATGATCGGCAGCAGGTTCGCCGGTGGCGTGTACCCGGCGAGGTTTGCAGTCGTCTGGTCGAACACGCCGGTCTGCGCAATCCCGAGGCGCCGCTGCATTTCCTTGACCGCGGCGACTTCGTCATCGCCGTAGTAGCCGTCGGCCGGCGGCGCGTAGGCGTGATACATGCGATCGAACCACGCTTGCCAGTACCAGATCTCCGGGCCATTCGACCCGAGCATGTACGGAAGTGGCATGAGCGAATCTCCTCACGGCGCGGCGGTCTATGTGGATGCATGATGCTTGAGCCATACGAGGGCGTCAACGACGCTCATCGGCGCGCCGGACGCCATGAGCGTCGACCACTTTCAGGTTCTATATCCGAGGCGAGCTAATCGCGGTGAACGCCGACTCCTCAGTTCTGCACAAGGTCCGGCATCGGCTCCGCACCCGTCAGCCAGTGGCGTCCGGTCCGGCGGGCCGCCTCCCACTTGGGGACGCTCACCGCATCGTCCTGGCCCAGATCCTCTGGGGTGGGGCCGATGCGCTCGACCAGGCCGGCGAGGGCACCCAGATCGAAGTTGTACACCTCGGCTGCGGTAAGCCCGAGGATTTGCCGCGTCTCGTCTATTGGAATGTCCCAGAACGAGCGTCGCAGCCAGTCGCGGGTGTGCGGCCATGTTCCTTCCGGATGAGGATAATCGTTGCCCCACAGCATGTTTGGAACACCGATCTCGTAGCGACGGGCCAGTTCCCGGCGCTCGGTGGTGGTGGCACCGATGAAGCAGTTCCGATCGAAGTACGCCGAGGGTGGCATCGTCAGATCGCCCTCCAGCAGACGGCTCATCTTCTTGGCCGAGTGCTCACGCATGAACCGGGTGTCCATCAGCCACAACAGATCGTTGGCCCAGAAGGCGCCGCACTCGGTGGCTCCCCAGCGCAGGTTCGGGAAGCGCTCGAACACGCCGGCCCACAACGCGAACCACAGCGGCCGGACTCCCCACCAGCGCACCTCGGTCGTGTAGATGCCCAGGTGTGGGCCGTACTGCTCACTCGGGGCGGCACCGACGTGGGTGTGAACTGGCATCTGCAGGTCCTGGCAGGCGGCCCACACCTTGTCGTAACGCCGGTCATGGTAGGGCGGATAGTCACCCCAGAGCACCGGAATCATGATGCCGCCGCGCAACCCGGCCTCGGCCGCGCGGGCGATCTCGGCCACCGCCGCGTCAACGTCGGCCAGTATCGGAACCACCGCAACCCCGGCCCGTCGCTCCGGGCTGCAGCTGCACAGTTCAGCCAGCCAGCGGTTGTGGGCCCGCGCCCCGGCCATGGCACGTCCGGGGTCCAGGTCGCCAGATTGGCCCAGGCCCGCGCCGAACGGAGCCCCGGCGACACCGGTGACGGCGTCGGCGTCGGGAAAGATGACCTCGCCGGCGACACCGTCGCCGTCGAGTTCGCGGTCGCGCCGGGCGACGTCCCAGCCGCCCGCGATGCCGTCTCCGTGTTCGTCGAACCACTGCTCGGCGAACTGTTCATCGATGAAGCCGCTCGCCTGCGCCGCGGCGGCGATCTTCTCGGCGAGGAACGTCTCGAAGTCGTCCCGGTATTCGGGGTCGACGTACTCGCGATACTGCTCGGTGGGCAGCTCGGCATGGGTGTCTGCGGAGATGATGAGGTAGGGCGCCGTGTCGTTCATAGAGGTCCTCGCTTACCAGGTTCGGATCGGGTCGGGCTCGAAGACGGTGCTGCGCGCGTCGGCGGGCACGGCCGAAAGCGGCTCGGCAACCTCGGCCACGGTCGGGCCGATTCGGGTGACCAGGGATGCGAGGGCGTCGAGGTCGAATCCGTATACGGCCGCGGCATTTTCGCCCAGCATGGCCGCCACCTCGGCTGTCGGGACGTCGCTGAAGGTGTGGCGCAGCGCCTCCCGCGTGTAGGGGGCGGTCCCCTCGTAGTGCGGGTAGTCGGCTCCCCACATGATTCGGTCGACGCCGATTCCGTGGCGTTCGGCACACTCGACGGGCCGCATGAAGCTGGCACCGACGTAACACTGGCGGCCCCAGTACTCGCTGGGCTTGAGTGTCAGCGAGCCGGCGATGGGCCCGGCGAAGCGGGCGATCGCCGAGCTCGCCCGCCCGTACCGGGCCGCCGCCACGTCGAGCGAGTCGAGGGTCGCCGGTATCCACCCGGCGCCCTGCTCGGTGAAGACCACGGTGAGGTCCGGATGGCGATCCAGTGCGCCACTGAAGATCAGGTGCCACAGCGCCCGGTGCGCCCACCAATGCGTCTCGTACACCCACACCGCAAACGAGCTCCCCCACCCGTCCGTCGGGCTCGGTCCCGCGTTGCCGCCGTGATGGTTGACCACCAGGCCCGCCTCGGCGCATGCGGCCCACAGCGGTGCCCAGTGCTCGGCGTAGAGCGGCGGGATGCCAGTGCCGGGGACAACTCCGGGCAGCAGCACGCCGCCGCGCAGCCCCAGCTTGGCGATCTGCGCTAGCTCGGCGATCGCTTCGTCAAGGTCGCTGAGCAGGATCTGGCCCACCCCGGCGCGCCGCTCGGGCGACAGGGAGCAGAAGTCGGACAGCCAGCGATTGTGCGCCCGCAGGCCGGCCCACCGCAGCTCCAGCTCCGCGGCGGTCTGCGGTGGAGGGGCGGCCAAGCTCGCCTGTGGAAAGAACGGCGGAACGGTATTGGGGAAAAGCACCTCCCCCGCGATGCCCTCCCGGTCCAAATCGGAGTTGCGCCGATCGCTGTTCCAGTTGCGCTCGGCCTCAGCCTCGGTGAGGTCGCCGAACGGGTTGACGAATGTCTTTGCCCAGCCGTCGAATTCGTCTCGGTACTGCGAATCGAGGTACTCGCGGTAGTCGAGCAGGTCGGCGCCGGCGTGGCAATCAGCCGAAATGACCGTGTACCGGTCCATGAGCTACGCCCGCGCCGGCTCGGGCCTGGGGGCGGCGAGCAGGGCCACATCGTCGTAACGCTGGTGCACGTACGGCAGCAGCCACTCCTGCGGCACCCGCTCGGCAATCCGCCCCACCTGGATGGTGCGCCGGCGACACCAGGTGATCGACCTGATTTGGCGAATGACGATGTCGGCCACCGGATCCAGCGGCGACTCTCCCAATTCGACTGTCGCGTCGATGTTTTCCAGCAGCTCGTAGTGCCGGTGGTACTCGCCGTAGACCAGATGAGGGTCGGTGATGCCGCTGCCGTCGGGGGCACGCAGGAACTTGAAGTAGAACTCGGTGTTCACCTGGTCGGGCGGCAACTCCGCCGGGCCGGTGATCTGGCCGCTCACTCTGATGAGCTGATAGCCCAGCCGGTCAATCGTGGCGGTGACACGATCGCCGTCGCGTTCTAACTCGAGGTGGGCCAGTTTCTTTGGCTCGCCGAATGTTTCGCGCCCGCCGGTGACCGACTGTTCGGTGGACTGCGGCATGAACAGGGGGTAGTCGCCCTGGAGTCCGCCGTGCCGGGCGGTCACCGAAAACACCGCCGATCCGAACGGCGCCATGCCCGCTATCCGGACCCGCTGCAGCTGGATCCGCACCAGTGGTTCGTTCGCCGGCTCCAGCGGCTTGGGCAGCACGGCCGTGACGATCTCAGGTTCGGTGAGGTAGGTGATGGTCACCGCCTCGGTGGCGATGGGCGCCTTGGTGGCGTCGATCTCGTGGTCGACCTGTGCCTCGGGTGGGCGAGGACCGTAACGAACTGCGTTGGTGCTCAACGCTTTCCTCCTTTTTCTGGCGCGTTCTTGGCATGTTGGCCGAGGACGTCGACCAGGTAGTCGGGCTCACCGCGAGCAAGGATCGATGCCGCCTTGTTGCTGACAACCTGGTCGCCTGGTGTGGGCGGACCCATCATCCAGAAGCGATCCGCCCGAATTCCGTCCACGACTTGGTCAGCGACCGTGTCGAGCGGGGTGAATTCGACATGTGCGCCGGCGGCTTCGAAGCGGGCCACCACCTTGGCCAGTATCTGGTCGGGTGTGCGGCGTTCCTGGGTCGCGGCGTAGCGCTGCGGGCGGTGCCGCCACGACTCCCAGATGCCGGTGTTCAAAAAGCCGCCGGGGAAAAGGACGTGCGCCCGCACCCGCGTCCCGGTCATCTCGAGGTGGGTGTAGAGGCTTTCGGTGAGGCAGAGCACTGCGGCCTTGGTCATCGGGTACACCGCGGTGGCCGGCCCGCCCATGGCCCCCCGGGCAATGGGCGCGAATCCGCCGTTGCCCGAGCAGGTGTTGACGACGTGTCCTTCGCCCTGCTCGAGCAGAATGGGCACGAAAGCCTTGATGCCATGGATGACGCCAAGCACATTGACGTCGATCCCCCAGCGCCAGTCGGCCAGGTCGTGTTCCCACATGTAACCCTCGGAGACCCCGCCGGTGCCGGCGTTGTTGCACACCACGTGCACCGCGCCGAAGCGATCGAGCGCCTCCTTGGCCAGCGACTCGACCGAGGAATAGTCGGTGACGTCGGTAACCACGCCGACCGCCTCGATGCCCTCGTCCGCGAGTGCCCGGGTCGCCTCGTCCAACGGTTCGGCGAGGACGTCGGCGAGCACCACCTGCATGCCCTCCCGGCCGAAACGCCTGCCCATGGCCTGGCCGATGCCGCCGGCTCCCCCGGTTACGACCGCCGTTTTGCCTCGAAGGTCTGTCTTTGTATCTGTCAATGTGGCCACCGTCACAAATGGTCACATGGTCGCGGATATCACCGCAAGCAGTCGCATTATGCGACCATTGCGCCCATGGCTCCGCGCCCCTCACCGCAGACTGAACGGGTCGTGAACCTGTTCGAACGGCTGGCAGGTGAGGAGAGCCAGGGGATGACTCTGGCCCAGGTGTCGCGCCACTTGAGCGTGCACAAGGCCAGCTGCCATTCGATGCTGTCCGAACTGCTCCGGGCCGGCTGGCTACTGCGCGACCCGGTTCGCAAGACCTACCACCTCGGTCCCGCTCTGGTCCGGCTCGGCCGAGAGGCGGCGGGCCGCTATCCGGCTCTGGTGTTGGCCCGCTCCGCGATGGCTGAGCTGTCGGGCGCCACGGGCGCGCACTGCGTTGCCTTCTCGGTGAGCGATGACTACTCCACCGTCGTCGATCAGGTCCGAAGCCGTCACGGCGGCGGTCACCCGATGCCCATCGGCACCCAGTTCCCGCATCGCCCGCCGTACGGGGCGTCAACCGTTGTCTGGGCCGGGCCGGAGGCGCGCGAGCGCTGGCTGGCCGCGCTGCCCGAGGACGTGCGCGATCGCTATCGCGAGGCCATCGCCAACGCCCAGCAGCGTGGCTACGCGGTAGGTCTGCACCTCCTGCCCGATCTGCGGCTGCAGGAGCTGGCGCTGATCGTGCGCAGTGCCGAGGTGCGTTCCACCCGGCTGAGCCAGCTGGCACAGGAGTTGACCGACGAACTCATCCATCAGGAGGAGTGGTTCCCGGTCCGCCTGGACCCCGACCGCACTTACGAGGTGAGCCACATCGACTCCCCCATCCTGGAGTCCGATTCCCGCATCGCCCTGATGCTCAGCCTGGTCCCCAGCGCCGAGCCGATGAGCGGCGCGGCGGTCACTCAGCTGGGGGGCCAGCTCTCTGCTACGACCCGCCGACTAAGCGCCGCCTTGGCCGAGGAGTCGCACCTCCCGGCGCACCAAATAGGTTGTTAGACAAGGCCAGTGGCGGTTTCGCCCGACCGAACAACATGACTGGCGATCGCACGAGCGACCACCTTCCCGTCCTGGAAGATCTCCGCGTCGGTGGCTGCCGCGCGTCGCCCAGATTTGGTTGCCCGACCCACACACGTGAGCGTGATGCCAGGTAGTGCGGGGTTGAGGTACTGGACTGCAAGCTGAAAGTGGGGCGCGGCGGTGCCCTCGGGGAGAACTGCGTGGACGGCCCATCCGGTGGTGACGTCCAGCAACGCGGCGAGAAATCCGCCGTGCACTATGCCCCGCTCGTTGCAGTGTTCGGGTTGCGGCATGGCCTCGACAACGGCTTCGTCTGCATCGGCGCGTACATAGGTGAACCCGAGCAGCTGCGCGAAGTGTCGCGGCATTGAAGACATGGCAGGACAGTAGTCACTCGGCTGGCCTAGGTGGTGAATGGGCCGCGCCATCGGTCAGCTCGGGATCGATATCGTGTGA
>NZ_DATJYB010000234.1:0-6078 GCF_035499775.1 Mycobacterium sp.
AGAACTACTCGCCGCTCTGGACATCGATGCGGTGGTCGACGAGTTACTCGACGCGGAGCTGATCGATCAGGTGCGGTTCACCCCCAGCCCCGAATACGCCTTCTGCCACCCGCTGATCCGGCAGGTGGCCTACGAGTCGCAGCTGAAGTCCGATCGCGCCGAATGGCACCGGCGCGTCGCGGCCGCGGTCGAATCACGTGACCCGGCTGCGGCCGACGAAAATGCCGCCTTGATTGCCGAACACGTGCAGGCCGCCGGCGAGTTGCACGCCGCGTATGGCTGGCATATGCGCGCCGCGACGTGGGCGACCTACCGCGACATCGCCGCGGCGCGACTGAGTTGGGAGCGCGCCCAAAAGATCGCCGACGCACTGCCCGCCGAGGACCCCAACAAGACAGCCATGCGCATCGCCCCGCGCACCATGCTCTGCGCGAACGCCTGGCGCATCCATCTGAGCGTGGCAGGTACCCGCTTCGAGGAACTGCGGCAGTTGTGCACCGCCGCCGGGGACAAGGCGTCCCTGACCATTGCCATGGCGGGGCTGGTGGCTGATCACGCCTATCAGGACCGGGTGGGCGAGGCGTCGCGGCTGGCCTCTGAAGCCTGGGACCTCGCCGAGTCGCTCGGCGATCCGACCCTGACGGTGGGGCTGTCCCTCGCGGCGATCTACGCCAAGTTCGAAAGTGGTGAGTTGTCTGACGTGCTGCGGTGGTCGCAGCGGGTCATCGACCTGGCCGACGGTGATCCGTCTAAAGGGAACTTCATGATCGGGTCTCCGTTAGCGGTCGCCTTCGCGACGCGGGCTCTTGCCCGGTATTGCCTGGGTCGTCCTGGATGGCGCGACGACCTGCGGCACGGCCTGGCCATGGCCCGCAGCGCCGACCCTGCTTCCTACGCCGTGGTTATCGGCTACGTCTACTGGCCGGGAATCCCGGCTGGCGTGCTTGCCGCCGATG
This sequence comes from Mycobacterium sp., assembly GCF_035499775.1. Taxonomy (GTDB): domain Bacteria; phylum Actinomycetota; class Actinomycetes; order Mycobacteriales; family Mycobacteriaceae; genus Mycobacterium. Next base: position 957 of record NZ_DATJYB010000234.1, read on the forward strand.
ATCGCGTGGTGCGCGAGATCGAGGATGCCCTACGAATTGCCGAACGATCCAGTGACGACGTCGCGGTGGCCCAAGCCCAGGGAGCGCTGGGCGCTGCGCTGGTGCACCGCCAAGCGGCTGCCGAGTGTGCTCGCGGACAGCAGCTGCTGGCCGAGGCTGGCGACGCGTTCTTGCGCGGGGGACACAACCTGGCCGATTTGTCGGGCTTCAATGTCTACTCGGCGCGTGAGAGGGCCCGGCGTGGCGATCGTGACGGCGCGATACCGCTCATGTTCGCCGCCGTGGACCATCTGTTCCGGGAGGGACACCTGCTGTGGTGGAGCGTTCCGGCGACCGGTGTTCTGGTGGAGACACTGGTCGAACGCGACGCCGAAGACGACCTGGCCGAGGCCGAAGCCGCGATCGAGCGGTTAGCCGCCGCGCCGGCCGAAGAGGGTCTGGCGATACGCGAGGTCTGGCTGCTGCGGCTGTGGGCTCTCCTGGCGCGGGCTCACGGTGACGAGGCCCGCTATCGCCAACACCGGGATCGCTACGGCGACATGGCGAAATCCCTTGGCTTCGAAGGGCATATCGCGTGGGCCGAGGCAATGCCATGACGACGGTCGCTTCTCCGACCAGCCATGGGGAACAGCGGAGGTGGCATGCTATGGGCGGGCTCTGTCGGCATCGCATCATGCGACGACGTGCCCACCGGAGCTTAAGGTCGCAATAGTGCGAGGGTTTCCCGTTGGAGTATGAGGTTGGAAAGTGCCTGAAGTGGGGTTCGTGAGCCCCGGAAAATTGGTTCTCGCCCTCGACACCGCCACTCCGGCCGTCACCGCGGGCGTCGTGCGCGTCAACGATCTCGCCGTGCTGGCCCAGCGGGTTACCGTCGACGCCCGTGCCCACGCCGAGCGGCTCACGCCCAACGTGCTGGCCGCGCTTGCCGACGCCGCGCTGACGATGGCCGACCTCGACGCGGTCGTGGTGGGCTGTGGTCCCGGCCCGTTCACCGGACTTCGGGCGGGAATGGCGACGGCCGCCGCATACGGCCACGCGCTGGGCATCCCGGTACACGGTGTGTGCAGCCTCGACGCCATCGGCGGGCAAACCACCGGCGACACGCTGGTGGTCACCGACGCCCGCCGCCGAGAGGTCTACTGGGCGCGCTACCGCGACGGCGTCCGCACCGACGGTCCCGCGGTGAACGCGCCGGCCGACGTCGACCCCGGCCCGGCGCGCGCGGTTGCCGGTTCGCCAGAGCACGCGGCGCTGTTCGGTCTGCCGGTGTGTGAGCCGGTCTGCCCGACGCCGGCCGGTCTGGTGCGTGCGGTGACGGACTGGTCGGAAAGCCCCGCGCCGCTGGTCGCGCTGTACTTGCGCCGGCCGGACGCCAAGCCGATGGCCGCACCCCGATGAGCAGCGCCGGCGAGCCCGTCGTCTTCGGGGCGTTGGCACCCGGCGACGCCGGCCGGTGCGCCGAGCTGGAAGCCCAGTTGTTCGACGGCGACGACCCGTGGCCGGCGGTGGTGTTCAACCGTGAGCTGGCCGGCAAGCACAACCACTACGTGTGCGCGCGCAGCAGTGCGGGCCTGCTGATCGGCTACGCCGGCATTTCGCGGCTGGGCCGCAAAGCGCCGTTCGAGTACGAAGTGCACACCATCGGCGTGGACCCCGCCTACCAGGGACAGGGCATCGGCCGTCGGCTGCTCAATGACCTGCTGGAGTTCGCCGACGGCGGTGTCGTCTATCTGGAGGTCCGCACCGACAACGAGGCGGCACTGGGGTTGTATCGCAGTGTGGGATTCGAACAGGTCGGCCTGCGCCGGCGCTACTACCGGATCAGCGGTGCCGATGCCTACACCATGCGGCGGGTGGGGGCACCTCCCGCTTGCGGGGGAGCCCTATGAAGAACATCCTGGCCATCGAAACCTCTTGCGACGAAACCGGAGTCGGCATTGCGCGGCTCGACACCGACGGGACCGTGACCCTGTTGGCCGACGAGGTGTCGTCCAGCGTCGACGAGCATGTCCGGTTCGGTGGCGTCGTCCCCGAGATCGCCTCCCGGGCGCACCTGGAAGCACTGGGTCCTGCGATGCGGCGCGCGCTGCAGGCGGCCGGTCTGCAAAAGCCCGACATCGTCGCCGCGACCATCGGGCCCGGACTGGCCGGTGCCCTGCTGGTGGGAGTGGCCGCCGCCAAGGCGTATTCGGCCGCCTGGGGAGTGCCGTTCTATGCCGTGAACCATCTGGGCGGGCACCTGGCCGCCGACGTGTACGAACACGGGCCGCTGCCCGAGTGTGTGGCGCTGCTCGTGTCCGGCGGTCATACTCACCTGTTGCACGTGCGCTCGCTCGGCGAGCCGATCGTCGAGCTGGGCAGCACCGTGGACGACGCCGCCGGCGAGGCTTACGACAAGGTGGCGCGGCTGCTGGGCCTGGGGTATCCGGGCGGCAAGGTGCTCGACGACCTGGCCCGCACCGGTGACCGGAATGCCGTCACGTTCCCGCGCGGCATGACCGGCCCGGCCGACGACCCGTACGCGTTCAGCTTCTCCGGGCTCAAGACGGCGGTCGCGCGGTATCTGGAAAGCCGCGCAAGCAACCCGGACTTCCGGCCCGCCGATGTCGCGGCCGGCTTCCAGGAGGCCGTCGCCGACGTGCTGACCCGCAAGGCGGTGCGCGCCGCCACCGAACTCGGCGTGTCGACCCTGCTGATCGCGGGGGGAGTGGCCGCCAACTCTCGGCTGCGGGAGTTGGCCACCCAACGCTGCGCCGAGGCGGGCCTTTCGCTGCGGATCCCCAGGCCACGGCTCTGCACCGACAACGGGGCGATGATCGCCTCGTTCGCCGCGCACCTGGTCGCCGCGGGCGCGCCACCCTCGCCACTCGAGGCGCCGAGTGACCCGGGTATGCCCGTAGTGAAAAGCCGCGTCGGCTGACTTTCACGGGGTAGCCTTGAGTGCTAGCACTCGCGTGTATAGAGTGCTAGGTGGCAATCGGACGAGCCCTGTGGCCGGCACCCGCGACGACGGCGTTAGGACCCGGACGAATGCCGAATCACCTGGTAATTCGGACGGTTCGGGGCATGCCCCGGACCGACCGCCAAACTCTGGCCGGGGCAGCCGCCCCGGACCCGAGATCGACACATGTCCGGGGCGAGGGCCCCGGACCCGATCTAACTAGTGGAGGGCTCCAATCGTGGCGAAGGTGAACATCAAGCCACTCGAGGACAAGATTCTCGTACAGGCCAACGAGGCCGAGACCACGACCGCGTCCGGTCTGGTCATTCCTGACACCGCCAAGGAGAAGCCCCAAGAGGGCACCGTCGTCGCAGTCGGCCCCGGCCGGTGGGACGAGGACGGCGAGAAGCGGATCCCGCTGGACGTGGCAGAGGGCGACACCGTCATCTACAGCAAGTACGGCGGCACCGAGATCAAGTACGGCGGCGAGGAATACCTGATTCTGTCGGCGCGCGACGTGCTGGCTGTCGTCAACAAGTAAAGACCGTGTTCCGCCCCGGCGATCCCCGCGTTCAAGTGCGGGTGATTTCCGGGGCGGCATGCGTAATTGGGTGGGCGAAGGAGCCTGATGAGCAAGCTTATTGAGTACGACGAAACTGCGCGCCGTGCCATGGAGGCGGGCGTGAACAAGCTCGCCGACACGGTACGGGTGACGCTGGGGCCCCGCGGTCGGCATGTGGTGCTGGCCAAGTCTTTCGGCGGGCCCACGATCACCAACGACGGCGTCACCGTCGCGCGTGAGATCGACCTAGAAGACCCGTTCGAGAACCTGGGCGCGCAGCTGGTGAAGTCGGTGGCCACCTAGACCAACGACGTCGCCGGTGACGGCACCACCACCGCGACGGTGTTGGCGCAAGCGCTGGTCAAGGGCGGTCTGCGCCTGGTTGCGGCCGGGGTCAACCCGATCGCGCTGGGCTCGGGAATCAGCAAGGCCGCCGACGCGGTGTCCGAGGCGCTGCTCGCGGCGGCGACCCCGGTCTCCGACAAGGACGCCATCGCGCAGGTGGCGACGGTCTCGTCACGCGACCCGCAGATCGGCGCGCTGGTCGGTGAGGCCATGAGCAAGGTCGGGGCCGACGGCGTCGTCAGCGTCGAAGAATCCTCGACGCTGGGCACCGAGCTGGAGTTCACCGAGGGCGTCGGCTTCGACAAGGGTTTCCTGTCGGCGTATTTCGTGACCGACTTCGACTCCCAGGAAGCCGTGCTGGAGGACCCGCTGATCCTGCTGCACCAGGACAAGATCAGTTCGCTGCCCGACCTGCTGCCGTTGCTGGAGAAGGTCGCCGAATCGGGTAAGCCGCTGGTGATCATCGCCGAGGACGTCGAGGGTGAGGCCCTGGCGACGCTGGTCGTCAACTCCATCCGCAAGACGCTGAAAGCCGTTGCGGTCAAGTCGCCGTACTTCGGCGACCGGCGCAAGGCGTTCCTGCAGGACCTGGCGGTGGTGACCGGCGGTGAGGTGGTCAACCCCGACGCCGGTCTGCTGTTGCGCGAGGTGGGCATGGAGGTGATGGGCTCGGCGCGACGCGTCGTGGTCACCAAGGACGACACCATCGTGGTCGACGGCGGTGGCTCGGCCGATGCGGTCGCCAACCGGATCAAGCACCTGCGCGCCGAGATCGAGAACAGCGACTCGGAGTGGGATCGCGAGAAGCTGGGCGAGCGGCTGGCCAAGCTGGCCGGCGGGGTGGCCGTCATCCAGGTGGGTGCGGCTACCGAGACCGCTCTCAAGGAGCGCAAGGAGAGCGTCGAGGATGCCGTCGCGGCGGCCAAGGCCGCCGTCGAGGAGGGCATCGTCGCGGGCGGTGGAACGGCGCTCATCCAGGCCGGCAAGGGGCTGAAGGAGCTGCGTGCGTCGCTGAAGGGGGACGAGGCCCTGGGCGTCGACGTGTTCTCCGAAGCTCTCGACGCGCCGCTGTACTGGATCGCCACCAACGCCGGACTGGACGGCGCGGTCGCGGTCCACAAGGTCAGCGAGCTGCCGGCCGGGCAGGGGTTGAACGCCGACACGTTGAAGTACGGCGATTTGGTCGCCGACGGCGTCATCGACCCGGTCAAGGTCACCAGGTCGGCGGTGCTCAACGCGGCGTCGGTGGCCCGGATGGTGCTCACCACCGAGAC
>NZ_DATJYB010000235.1:0-18950 GCF_035499775.1 Mycobacterium sp.
GTTTCCAGCCGGAGCTCGAAAACGTGCTCCGGGCGCACCAGGTTGCGTAGTTGACGGATCCCCAAGTCGGCGAGCACGACGTCGTCGGGCAGCGAGTCGATGACGAGCTCGGCGACCGCCCCCGAGCACAGGATCTGGCCACCCGCGGCCAGCGACCGCAGCCGCGCGGCGCGGTTGACCGCCCGACCGAAGTAGTCGCCGTCGCGCAGCTCCACCTCGCCGGTATGCAGTGCCACGCGGATACGCATGGGCTCGCGTAGGGCCCAAGGCTCGCAACCGATCGCGTCCTGCAACTCGATGGCGGCGGCGGCCGCCGCCGACGGACGGTCGAAGACCGAGAAAGTCGCGTCGCCCTCGCCGCGCGTCTTGATCAGCCGTCCCCCGCGCGACGTGACGGCCTGTTCGACCAGCTCGTCGTGCCGTGCGAGCGCCACCGCCATGGCCTCGGCGTCCGCCTCCCAGGCGGCGGTCGATCCCTCGATATCGGTGAGCAGGAAGGTCACGGCGCGCGTCACCGCCGGAAGGCTCTGTGCCACAACAATATCCAGCGAGGCGTCCTGTGCGACGATGGCGGCCTCGAGCCGGCGAAGCTCCGGCCCGGGATCGACCCCCAACTCGTCGGCCAGCAGCGAGCGTGCCCGTTGATAGGCGCCCAGGGCTTCGCCCTGCCGGCCGGCACGATAGAGGGCGAGCATCAGCTGTCCCCATCGCCTTTCGCGCAGCGGCGCCTCGGCCACCGCCGCCTCAAGGTCGCCGATGACTTCCGCCGCCCGACCGGTCGCGAGCAGCGCGTCCGCGCGATCCTCGACGAGCGCGGCGTGGCCCTCGATCCAGCGCGTCTTCTCGGCCAAGCCCCGCCGGCCGTCGGGCAGTTCGGGGATACCGCGCCACAGGACCAGCGCCTCCTCGAAGCGGGCCACCGCTTGGCTGGTGTCGCCGGCGGCGGCCGCGTCACGGCCCAGTCGGGCCGCCGACTTGTAATACGTCGCGTCCACGTCCGCGCCGGCCAGTTTCCAACCCATTCCCTCGGTGAGCACGAAGCCGTCGCCCAGGGTGCGGCGCAGCGCGGAGATGTGGGTCTGCAGCGCCTTGGCGGCGGTGCGCGGCGGGTCATCGCCCCAGAGCAGTTCGAGCAGCGTGTCGGCCGGCACAACCGATCCGTTGTGCAGCCCCAGCATCGTGAGGAGGGCGCGCGGCTTTGCGCCCGGGATGATGACGGGCGTGCCGTCCTGTCGGACCTGCAGAGGCCCCAAAACCCGCAGTTCCACCGATGGAAGCGTACCCACGTCAGCAATCGTCGGGGGGAGGATTCAACGCATGGTCAAGATCGAGTAAAGCCGCCGCAACTGCTTTCATGTATGCGGTCGGTCCAATCGCTCTGGCCCAGCTCAGGAGGACAGCGAATGCGAATCGGTCTGATGGTCGGTTCCGACAAAGAGCGGTCGCGCACCGACCGCCTCGCCGGTTTGTTGGCAGATGCCAGCGCTGCCGAGAGCGCCGGCTTCACCTCATTCTGGATGCCGCAAGTCCCGGGCTATCTGGACGCGATGACCGCTGTTGCGCTGATCGGCCAGGTGACAGAGCGCATCGAACTAGGCACAGCCGTGGTACCCGTTCAGACGCGGCATCCCATGATCATGGCGCAACAAGCGTTGACGACCGACGTTGCGTGCGGCGGCCGTTTCACCCTCGGACTGGGTCCTTCGCATCACTGGATCATCAGCGGTCAACTGGGACTTCCTTACGATAGGCCAGCCCATTTGATGCGCGACTATCTCGACGTATTGGCAGCCTCGATCGCGGGACCGGGGATCGTCCAGGTCACGAACGAGACGTACAACGTCGATGCGTCGATCGACGTTGCCGACGCCCCCGAGATGACGATTTTGCTTGCCGCCCTTGGGCCCGCCTTGTTGCGGCTGGCCGGCGAACGAGCGGGCGGCACGATTCTGTGGATGGCGGACGAGCGTGCGATAGCCAACCACGTCGCCCCACGGATAAACGCGGCGGCCAAGGCGGCTGGGCGCGCGGCGCCACGAATCGTCGCGGGCGTCCCGGTCGCCCTGTGCTCGAACAGCGAGGTTGACCATGCCCGCGGCTATGCGAGCGAGATCCTCGGGCATGCGGATTTCTCGCCGAACTATGTCCGACTCCTGGAGCACGGAGACGCCCAGGATGTCGGTGACACGATGGCCGCCGGCGACGAGTCGGCCGTCATTGCCCGGTTGCGCCGCTATCGCGACGCGGGCGTCACGGATCTCGCGGCGCGAATCGTCGGACTGGGCGACGACGCGGCAGCGCGCACCAGGTCGCGATTACAGACCCAGGAGTTCCTCGCCTCCGTCGGCCCCGCCCTCTAGGTCTCGGCTTCTGGCGATGTTCTCGACGATGATCTCGCAGGCCGTGTCGTAGAAGGCGCTGATCAAGGTCGAAAAGGAAAGCTCGAAGGGATAGATCATGTGCACGGCCAGTGGTTCCACCGCCCAGTCGGGAAGGACCGGCACGATGGTGCCCTCGCGCAGTTCCCTGGTGCAGATGATTTGCGTGGGCATGGCCCCGACGCCGAGGCCCTGCAGGATGTACTGCTTGCACACCTGAAAGTTGTTGGCGCGGGCGCGTACCTGCGGCGACAGTTCGTATCGTCGCTGTTGCCTGAAGATCGTGAACTTGCGCGGTCCGCCGAAGCCGAAGTCGATGAACGGCAGGTCATTCAATTGAGTGGGCACCGTGATGGGCTCCGGCAATTGCTGCACGAAATCGGTTGCGGCGCACAGGAACAGATTCAGGTCGAACACCTTTCGCGCGATCAGCTTGGAATCCTGTAGCGGTCCCGGCCCGAATACGACGTCGAAGCCGTCTTTGATCGGATCGACCATGCTGTCGACCAACCGAATGTCCAACCGCGAATTGGGATAGCGCTGAAGGAATGTCGCGCCGACCCGAGATGCGTAGTCGATGCCGACGAATACCGGTATCGCGACCCGCAGTTCACCCTGCGGCTCCTGCTTGCTGCCTTCCACCAGAGCCCGCACGCCGTTGGCCTCGGCCAGGACGTTCACAGCGTGGTGGTAAACCTGCTCGCCGAGATCAGTGACGGTGATCTGATGGGTGTTCTTGCGCAGCAGCTTGATGCCGAGGTCGGATTCCAGCTTCGTCAGCTTGCGGCTGACGGTGGATTTGGGCATGCCGAGCAACGTCGCCGCTTTCGACAGGCTGCGGCTTTCAACGACCTTGCCGAATATCAGCAGGGCATCGAGGTCAAAGGTCGGGTTCTGTTCCATAGTCGTGTTCCAACGTCGGGTTTGTGTTCCAACTTCGGGTTTGTGTTCCAACTATGCAACAGGGTGTTGCGGTTTTGCATCTATTTTGCCCATTTCCGCAGCTGTACCGTCGGCCCGAGGAGGGCCTCATGAGTCACAACAGCCTGGTGGCCAAACCCGTAAGCGGAAACTGGACCGACGCATATCCCGAACTCGGCCGTGGCCCGGTGTCTCTTGAAGACTGCGTGTCCGAAGAGTTCTACGAAAAGGAACGAGAGCACGTCTTCAAGAAGACCTGGCTCTATGTCGGGCGCGTCGAACGAGTCCCTCGCTCGGGCAGCTACTTCACCCGCGAACTCAAGGTGTTGAACACCTCGATCATCATCGTGCGCGGCAAAGACGACGTGATCCGCGCCTTCCACAACATCTGCCCGCACCGCGGCAACAAGATGTTGTGGGAAGACGATCCGTTCCAGGAGGTGTCTGGCCGCGCGCCGTTGCTGTACTGCCGTTTCCACGGCTGGCGATATAAGTTGGACGGCTCGCTGCACTCGCCCACTCGCAAGGATCTGCTGCTGGACTTCGACGCCGACAGCTGCCGGGTGCCCGCGGTGCAGTGTGAGGTGTGGGAAGGCTTCATCTTCATCAACCTCGACCCGCACAACACCCAGCCGTTGCGTTCTTTCCTCGGTGAACTGGCGCACGGCATCGAGGGCTATCCGTTCGACGGTCCGCACCAGATCTACAAGTTCTCGGTCGAGTTGCAGTGCAACTGGAAGATCTTCGTCGACAGCTTCGCGGAGAGTTACCACGGGCCGTACCTGCATGCGTCCTCGTTCGGCAATCTCACCGCCGAGGCCAAAGAAGCTCTGGATAAGCCGAATCCGTTCACTGACGCGCTGGCCTACCAGCTCAGCGGCCCGCATCGGATGTTCTCGTTCGCGGGTGAGCCGTCGCGAAAGACGCCGTACTCGAAACCGATTGAATGCGTGATGGAGGCGAGTGCGGCGGGGCCGTGGAACAAGAGAGTCGATGGGGGTCCGATGCCATCGGGGATGAATCCCACGCGGTCGGAGAAATACGGCTTCGACTCGTTTCAGTTCTTCCCCAACTTCGTGCTCATCTTCGGGGCCTCCGGATTCACCACCCACGCCCACTGGCCGACGGGACCGCACTCGCACCTGTTCGAAGTCGAGATGTTCTATCAGCCGCCGAAGACGCACAAGGAGCGGCTCGGACAAGAGCTCACCGTGACGTTTCTCAACGACATCATCCTGGAAGATGCCAGCCCCTCGGAGGGTCTGCAGGCGATGCTCAACAGTGGCGTCCTTACGCATTTCACGATGAATGACGAGGAAATCCTGCTGCGCCATCTGCACAAAGTGGTCGCTGACTACGTCGAGGCCGGCGAGCAGGCGAAGGCGAGCCAGCGATGAGTGCGGTTCTGCCAGCCGAGTTTTCGCAGCTGGAACACTTGGTGCCCGAGTGGGCGATCGAGGACGGCCACCAACGCTACGTGAAACGCGTCAACAGTTCCATGGACGAGATCCGGGCGTTCTATGACGAGGTGTTTCCGCATGCCGAGGAAGCGGTCGCCTATATCGACAAGTTCGACTACGCCGAACCGCTGCCCGACGACGTCGCGAATCTGCGCAACCTGCTGTACTCGCTGATCACCGTCGCGTTGGCGGTCGAGCTGTGGAAACAGCCGCGGGTAAAGCATTCGGCCAACACCATTCTCACGAGATTGAGCTGAGACCATGGGACTCGACTCGGCACAGCTGGAGATCGTCAACCTCACTCCGAGTATCGGCAGCGAGATCAGAACCGACCTCGACACGCTGCTGAGCGGCCGAGAGGCCGACAAGATCCGCGAGACGCTCGAGCAGCGCGGGGTGGTGTTCTTCCGCGGATTGGAGATCAGCGACGAGCAGCAGGTCGCCATTGCCAAGACGCTCGGAAACATCGTCGCCAACGAGGGCGAGGGAGGCATCAACAAGATCTCGCTCGACGAAAAGGTGAACCAACGCGCCAAATATCTTCGGGGCTCGATGTTCTGGCACTTCGACGGGTCCCTGCAGCCGCTCCCGAACCTGGCGACGTTCCTGCGCGCCGTGCAGCTCTCCGAAACGGGCGGGCAGACCGAATTCTGCAACGCCTACCAGGCGTACGAGGACCTTCCGGAAGCCGAAAAGCAAGAAATAGCGGATTTGCGCGTGGTGCACAGCGCGGAGCGTTCGCAGTATTACGTCACGCCGGAGATGAGCTACGCGGAAGTGGCGTTCTGGCAGAAGTCGGCCAACAAGGCCTGCCCGTTGGTGTGGACGCATCAATCCGGCCGTAAGTCACTGCTATTGGGCGCGACATCAGATTACGTACTCGGAGTCTCGGTCGAAGAAAGCCGCGCTCTGCTTGCGCGCCTTCGTGATTGGGCTACCCAGCCCCAGTATGTCTACCGGCACGAGTGGCAGCCCGGTGATCTGCTGATCTGGGACAACACCGGCACCATGCACCGAGTGTTGCCATATGCGGTTGACAGCGGCCGCTTGATGCATCGAACCATCCTCGCGGGTGAAGAGCCGCTCCAGTGAAGCTCGGTATCGCCACACCGGTCGTCACCAATATCGGCGGAGCCCCATTGCATTGGGAGAAGGACGCCGGCATCGAAGACATCGGCCGAGTAGCAGAGGCCGCGGATCGGCTCGGCTACCACCACATGACGTGCAGCGAACACATCGGTGTGCCCTCGACCGAAATCGGGCGGCGCGGAGCACGATACTGGGATCCGCTTGCCACCTTCGGCTATGTTGCGGCGCGCACGAAGCAGATTCGACTGGCCACCATGACGCTGGTGCTGGGCTACCACCATCCACTGGCGATCGTGAAGCGGTACGGCACACTCGATCACGTCAGTGCGGGACGGGTGATCCTCGGCCTAGGTGTCGGCTCCCTCAAGGAAGAATTCGACCTTCTCGGTGCACCTTTCGACGACCGCGGCGCCCGCGGCGACGACGCACTGAAGGCACTGCGAGCGGCGCTGCCCAGTAGCGCGCCGGCCTACGAAGGCGAGTTCTACTCGTTCAGCGGGCTGACAGTCGATCCGTGTGCGTTGCAGCCGCACATGCCGATCTGGATCGGCGGTCGCACGCGACGGTCATTGCGGCGAGCTGTCACTCTCGCCGATGGATGGTGTCCCTATTACGTGTCGATGGAGACCGCGGCAACGTGGCTACCGGCGTTCGAGCTGCCTCCCGATTTCGAGGTGGTCATGCCCGCCGATCATCCCCTTGATCCAGTCGGAAAACCGGAAGCGACAAAGGAAACGCTGCTGGCAATGGCCGCCGGCGGCACCACAACCCTTTCGGCGCGCTTCGTCCATCACTCGCTGGAGCACTACCTCGAGCAAATCCACGCCCTGACCGAACTGCACCGCGAGACCTTCGGCTAGACAGGAGCACATATGGCGCGCTATCCGAAACCGCCCGAAGGCAGTTGGACGCAGCACTATCCGCAACTGGGTACTCAGCCGGTGTCCTATGAGGATTCGATCAGCCCGGAGTTCTACGAGGTGGAACGGCACGCGGTGTTCAAGCGGGCTTGGTTGAATGTCGGCCGGGTTGAACAGATCCCGAAGAAGGGAAGCTATTTCACCAAGGAGCTGAAGGTCGCCAACACCTCGATCATCGTGGTGCGCAGCGGTTCCGGTGAGGTCAGGGCATTCCACAACGTCTGCCGTCACCGCGGCAACAAACTGGTGTGGAACGACATGCCTATGGAGGAGACCAGCGGCGTGTGCCGGCAATTCACCTGCAAATACCACGCGTGGCGCTACGACCTGGACGGCAACCTGGCGTTCGTCCAGCAGGAAGACGAATTCTTCGACCTGGACAAGAGCCGCTACGGGCTGGTGCCCGTGCACTGCGAGGTGTGGGAAGGGTTCATCTTCGTCAACTTTGCGCGCGAACCCCAGCAATCGCTGCGCGATTTCCTGGGTGCGATGATCACCAGCCTGGAGGGTTATCCGTTCGGCGAAATGACTTCGCGGTTCCAGTACCGCTCAGAGGTGAAGGCGAATTGGAAGCTCTACCTGGACGCGTTCCAGGAGTTCTACCACGCGCCCATTCTGCACGCGAACCAGTCGCCGTCGAACTTCTCGAAGGCTGCCGCGGAAGCGGGTTTTGAGGCGCCGCATTACCGCATCGACGGCCCGCACCGACTGGTCAGTACATCGGGCATCCGGGTGTGGGAGATGGACCCGCAGATGCGTAAACCGATGGAGGACATCTGTCAGAGTGGGCTTTTCGGGCCGTGGGACAAGGTGGAGCTCGGGCCGATGCCGCCCGGGGTGAACCCAGGGGAGTGCAATCCCTGGGGCTCGGATTCGTTCCAGCTGTTCCCCAACTTCGTGATCCTGATCTGGTCGCAGGGCTGGTATCTGACGTATCACTACTGGCCGACGGCCTACAACAGCCATATTTTCGAAGGCACGCTGTACTTTCCGCAACCGCGTACTCCGCGCGAGCGCATCGCCCAGGAGATGACGGCGGTGACGTTCAAGGAGTACGGCCTGCAGGATGCCAACACGCTGGAGGCGACGCAGACGATGGTCGAGTCCCGCGTTGTCGAGGAGTTCCTGCTTTGCGATCAAGAGGTGCTCATCCGCCATCTGCACAAAGAGACCGCGGCGTGGGTGGACGACTACCAGCGCAAGCTGGCCGAGGTCTGACCCGAGATGACGACAGCGATGTTGCCGCCCGAATTTGCTGATCTGGAACGGTTTTCACCGTGGTGCCTGGCCGCCGAGCCAGAGCGTTACGCAAAACGGTTGGCCAGTTCCATGGCCGAGATGCAGGCGTTCTATGACGCGATCGTGCCGCGTGCCGAGGAGGCGATCTCCTACTGCGACAAGTTCTCTCTCGACGAGATGCCCGAGGACGTTCTCCACCTCATGCACCTGCTGTACTCGATGATCATGGTGTCATTTCCGGTTGAGTGCTGGAAGCAGCCGCGGGTGCCGGACTCGGGTGCCGCGACATTGGATTGCCAGTCCGAACCTGTGCCATGACCGGGCCCACAGTCATCCGAAGGGGGAGCCTATGACTATCGATACGGCCGACGATGTGTACTACGACCCGTGGGATGTCGACCTCAATGCCGATCCATATCCGATGTTTCGGCGCATCCGCGAGAACGCGCCGCTGTACTACAACGCGAAGCATGACTTCTACGCGCTGAGCCGGTTTGATGACGTCAACCGGGCACTCGTAGACCATCACACGTTCAGTTCTGCGCGCGGAGTCGTGCTGGAGGTCATCAAGGCCGGCATCGAAATTCCGCCAGGCCTAGTGATTTTCGAAGACCCGCCGGTGCATGATATTCACCGCAGCCTGCTGTCGCGTGCGTTCACCCCTCGCAAGATCAATGCGCTTGAGCCGATGATCCGGGAGTTCACGCAGCGGTGCTTGGATCCGCTGATCGGCGGCGATCGCCTGGACTTCGTCACGGATCTCGGCGCCGTAATGCCACTGCGGGTGGTGGGCATGCTGTTCGGAATTCCCGAGGACTACCAGCGCCGGGTTCAAGAGCACGGTGAGAAGTCCGTCCGCACCAATCGCGGCGGCCGAATGACCGACAATCATCAAGCCCGGCTCACCGACTTAGAGGTTTTCGCTGACTTCATCGATTGGCGCACAGACCATCCGGCAGACGATCTGACAACCGAGCTCCTCAACGCCGAATTCCGCGACGAACACGGCATCATCAGAAAGCTGCACCGCGACGAACTGTTGATGTTCATGAAAGTCGTTGCTGTTGCGGGCTCGGAGACCACGACGCGGCTGATTGGTTGGTCGGGAAAGCTGTTGTTCGAACATCCAGACCAGCGCCGGCAGTTGGTCAGTGACCGATCGCTGTTGCCCGGGGCAATCGAAGAAATCCTGCGCTTCGAGCCACCCGCGCTGCAAGCGGCCCGGTATGTCACTCGCGATGTCGAATTCCACGGGACTACCGTTCCCCAGGGCAGTGCGATCCTGACTTTGATGGGAGCTGCCAACCGTGACGAAGCGCGATTCGGCGAGAACGCGGAAACTTTCGATGTGATGCGGGTACCGCGCCAGCATCTGACCTTCGGCGTCGGTGCGCATTACTGCCTGGGCAACGCGCTCGCGCGAATCGAGGGGCGAATTGCCTTGGACGAGATCATGAATCGCTTTCCCGACTGGGAAGTCGACCTAGACGCCGCGGTCTTTTCGTCGTCGTCGGCGGTGCGTGGCTGGGACAGCATGCCGGCCCAAGTGTGAGCGGATCAACGGATCGGCGCTATCGTTGCGTAACCTTCGACATCGTTGTCCGTCGCCGCATTCTCATTGCACACAGGAGGGCTGCTGACGACCATCGAGGCCGACTACCTGGTGGTAAGGGGCCGGAGCCATGGGAATGGCTTTTACCGACACGATGATCACCGAGACCGAGGCACGTGTGGTCATGGTGGACCGTGCCCATCAACCCGGTGGACACTGGACCACCGCCTATCCATTCGTCCGGTTGCACCAGCCGTCGTCGTACGACGGCGTCAACTCAAGAGCCTTGGGCAACAACACCACTGACCAGGTGGGTTGGAACCAGGGATTCAGCGAACTGGCCACCGCCGGCGAGGTGTGCGCCTACTTCGACGCCGTCGTGCAGCAGCAACTTCTCCCCACCGGGCGGGGCTGCAATCCGGATTGAATGCCGCCCGCGAGAAAACTGGGGAAGCTGATCGCCATGGATTCCGTCGGCGCGGACTGAGATTACGGGCGACCGGGCGGGTCACACAGTCGGCTCGAACGGTCGCTCGTCGATGTCCTCGCCGATGATCAGTGCGGTCCCGGCCGGCACTTCCCGCCATACGCCCGGCAGATCGCTCAACGGCTCGGAAACCACCACGCGGGCATCCTGACCGAAGTGCGCCAGCCGTTCGCTGTCGGGATAGAGCATGCGCACCGACTCCGGATCTTCGCTGAAGAACAGAGTGTTCACGTCCGGACCGCTGGCGTAGCGGGCCGCGTAGAGGCGCACCCCGTCGCTGATGCCGACCGTCATCTGCAGCGCGGGTTCCTGCACGCCGGCCGCGGCGGCGGCCGCTTCGATGAAACCCGCCATCCGCGCGATTCCCGCGATCGGATCATCGGTGAGACCGAAGGTGAGCGCGAGGTGAAACATCAGTTCCGAATCGGTGGACCCCGCGATATTGCCGAACAGGTCGGGGCGCACCGCGAACAGCAGATCCCGGCGCAACCGGTGATATCCGCCGATGTGCCCGTTGTGCACGAAAAGCCAGTTGCGGTAGCGGAACGGGTGGCAGTTGGTCTGCTGCACCGGCGTTCCCGTCCCCGCGCGCACATGGGCAAGAAATAGTCGGCTGCGGATCTCGGTGGCCAGCTCCAAGAGGTTCTCATCCCCCCACGCCGGAGTGATGCTGCGAAACAGGGCCGGTTCGGCGCGGTGCTCATACCAACCCAACCCGGTGCCGTCGCCGTTGGGAATCTCCATGTTCGGCGCGTGCCTGCGGCTCTGCTCGATCAGTGACCGCTCCGGGTCATGCAGCAGCTCGCGGGGCGCGATCGGGGCGCCCAGGTATGCAACCCACCGACACATCGGTGCCTCCTTATGTCAACCCGGCCGTCTCGCGGATCACTTGGTGTACGAACGCCAGCTTGCGAACCACTGCCGGCGAGATGTCGAACGGGTAAAGCGGACTCTTGCCCATGGTGGTGTTCACGCGATTGAAGCAGAGCGACAACCACTTCCAGTCCTCCAGCAGTTGCTCGATCGACGCGTCCGCATAGGACTCGAGCGGAACGACGTCGCGCTGCACCGCGAAACGGACCCGGTCGGCGTGCAAGACCAGTCCGGACTCCCGGGCGGTGTCGATAGTGGCGGTGATGTGCAGATAGTGGGCGAAGCACTCGGCGAAGTCCTCCCAGGGGTGCATCGTCGCGTACTCGGAGATGTAGAAGTCAGCCCAGTTGGCCGGCGCACCGAATTTGTAGTGCCGTGCGATCTCGTTTTGATAGTCGGCGCGCTCGTCGCCGAAGATCTCCCGGCACTGGTCGAGGTAACGCGCGGCTCCGGGATCGGTTTCCACCAGGATGTTCTGGTAGTAGTGGCCGACCTCGTGGCGGAAATGACCCAGCATGGTGCGGTACGGCTCGCCGAGGTGGACCCGAAGGGACTCGCGGTAAGCGTCCAGTGACTCGACCAGATCGATCGTGATCACCCCGCCGGCGTGCCCGATCACCACCCGCTCACCGCTGCTGTAACTGGACAGCAGATCAAACGCCAGACCTCCGTCTTTGCGCCAGAACGGCTCGACCGGCAGGCCGATCTCGATGAGCTGAAAAATCAACCGCCGCAGGGCAATTCCAGTCGAGGTCAGTTTTTCTACGGCGATGGTGTCGTCGGCGTCGGGTTCGCGGCGGATCAAGGAATGGGCCAGACACCGCCCCCGCCGACCCAGTTCCTGTTCCTCGGGCACAAACCAGTTGCAATCGAGGCTGAGCGCCTTCGTGCAGGAGATCCAGGTCTGGCCGTCGATGACAGCAGTGCCTGACGAGGTCGCGACCATGGTGCGGCTGGGCACATGCAATCCCAGTTCTGCCAAGCAATTCGGGCAGCGCCGCGACTCGAATGGGGCGTAGCTCTGGCAGACGGGGCAGGCGAACGCACGCACGGGTTCCATCGTGTCAGTCCACGGCGGCCCGCGACATCCCTGGATGAGCGCCGGACCGGTGACGGCCGTCGGCGTCGCTGTCCAATCGTTGCCCGTCCGGCTGGCCAGTTAAGTAGTCGACTACTGCAGTCCACCCGGTCGACGTGGGCGAGTCTTGGTTTGCCAGCTTCGCGTACTGAGGAGGATGGACACCGATGTCGCACGTAATCGCGGCGCCACAGCTGATGACTGCGGCGGCAGGGGATTTAGCGACCATCGGTTCGGCGGTCGACGAAGCCCACGCCGCGGCGGCCCCAACGACAACTGCGGTTGCCGCCGCGGCCGCCGATGAGGTGTCGTCGAGTATCGCGCGCCTGTTCTCTGACCATGCCCAGGACTATCAGGCGGTGGCCCAAAGGGCGGCTGCATTTGAGGACCAGTTCGTTCAGAACTTGAAAACGAGTGCGGCCTCGTATCTCACTATCGAGGACTTTCTCACCTCGTTGTTGCGGGGGCTGGGGTTGGATCCAAGTGTGCCCCCTGGGTCCGTTTTGTGCGACTTCCTAGGGCAAACCATTTCCATCGTTCTTGGCGGCGTTGTCCTGGGCTTTTTCGTCTCCCTTATCGCCATTTCACTGGTTATCGCCGTAATGAGGGCGCTCATTGAGGCGATCACCGGGGTACTGAGTTGACCCGGGACGGCGACAGTGTCCATGTTTGATGTTTGCTCGTTCCGGGTGAAGGAGTTGCCACGATAAACGCCAGTGTCTGCGGTGTCGGCACGTACGCTGCTGGGGTGCGCTTGTCCTGGCCGTTGGTTGGCCGCGTGGAGGAGATGCGAGCTATCGAAGCCGCCATCACGGCTTCGGATGTTTGCGGCATCGTTGTCTGCGGGGCAGCCGGTGTGGGCAAGAGCCGGATCGCCCGCGAAGCGCTGTCGATCGCCGTCGCGCGGGGATGCGAAGGGCGGTGGGCGGTCGGCACATCAGCCGCGCGGGCAGTTCCGCTGGGTGCTTTCACGGCGTGGGCGCAGCCCGGTGTCACCGACACCCTTCAGTTGCTGCGCGGAGTGATGGAATCGCTGACCGCGGCGCCGTCGGGCAGCACGGTGGTGCTGGGCGTCGATGACGTGCACCTGCTCGATGATCTGTCGATATTCGTGCTGCATCAGATCGTGCAGCGAGGCGCGGCAAAGGTGATGCTCACCCTTCGCGATGGCGACCCGATCAGCGCTGCGGTGCAAGAGCTATGGACGGTCGGCCAGTTCGACCGGCTCGACGTGCAGGCGCTGTCGCTCGATGAAACCATCTCGCTGCTGTCGGCCACGTTGGACGGGCCGGTGGATCCAGATGCCGCGCAGCGGCTATGGAAGCTGACTCGCGGCAATGTCTTGTACCTGCGCAACATCGTCGAACAGGAGGCCGCGGACGGTCGAATCCTGCTACAGGACGGGTATTGGCGCTGGCTCGGTGATCCCGTCATGCCGCCCGGGTTGGTTGAGCTGATCGAATCCCGCATCGGAGCCCTGCCGGCGCCGGTCAGCGATGTGGTCGACGTGGTGGCGGTGGGGGAGCCCATCGACCTGGCGCGCCTGCGGCGCATCGCCGATCCAGCAGCGATCGAGGAGGCCGACACCCGTGGCCTCATCACGCTCGACCCGGTAGTTGGCGGTGTGGAGGTGCGGGTGGCGCATCCGCTCTACGGTGAGGTGCGCCGCCGTCGTGCGGCACCGACTCGGCTGCGACGCCTGCGCGGACTGGTCGCGGCCGAACTCGCCGCGGTCGATGACAGCGACGACATCCAGGTCGTGGTGCGCCGCGCCACGTTGAGTCTCGACTCCGACCTCACGCCCGACACCGATCTACTCGTGAAGGCCGCCCACGGCGCCGTCTGGCTGGCGGATCTGCCCCTCGCCGATCGACTTGCCACGGCGGCAATCCGTGCAGGAGCGGGACCTGAACCGAATTTTGTTCGCGCGCATGCCCTTTCGTGGTCAGGCCGCGGCGAGGAGGCGGACGCGGTGCTGGCCGAGATTCACACCGGCGAGTTGAGCGACATTGAGCGGGCCAGATGCGCGTTCCTGCGGGCCAGCAACATGCTGTGGGCGCTCGGCGACCCAGCGCGCGCGAAAGAAATCATCGACGACGCGTCGCGCACCACGTCAGCGCAAGCCCGTAGCTATATCGATGCCTTCCTCACGGTGTACTGGTTCGCGACGGACCAGCCGGCCGCGGCGATGGATGCTTCCAAGAGCCTCGCGATGGACGACCTGCCCGCCGTCGTTGGCGCTGAAATCGCCTGGGTCCTGGCGGCCATAGCCGCGGATGCGGGGCGCACCACGGAAGCAGTAGCCGTCGCAGATGCGGGATATGTCACTGTGGCACGCTCTTTCGACGCTCCGCACATGAGGTTCAACATCGCCGACGCACACGTCAGCGCGCTGCTGCTGGCCGGCCGGATTGCGGACGCCCTGGAGCTGGCCGAGCGGGTGCGCCGCCAGGCGGCCGACCTTCCCGGCGGGGCTCAATTACTGGGTGCCGCCGTGGCGGGTTGCGCGGCCCTCGGTGCCGGACGCCTCGATTCCGCGGGTGCGCTGCTTGAACAGGCGGCGGTGGGACTGTCCGCGACGCACGCTTTGGGCTGGGGATACCGCTACCGGGTCCCGCGGGTGACTGCGCTCGCGATGTCCGGTTCGACCGCGGAGGCAGCCGCCGCGCTGGCCGCCCTCGACACGCAGCGACGTCCTTTCCGGTTGCTGGACTTTGAACGGAGCCTGGCTCGGGCGTGGGTGGCGGCGGGCCAGGGCGCCGTCAGCGAGGCGATCACGGTGTTGTTGTCGGCTGCCGAAAGAGCTGCAGCTAAGGGGCAATTCGCAGTCGAAGTGGTTTGCCTGCAGACGGCTACCCAGTTCGGTGACCACTCGGGTTCAGCCCGGTTGCGCGAGCTCGAAGGGATCGTCGAGGGACCACGTGTCGGCGTCGCCGCGCGGTTCTCGGCCGCCCTGGCTGAAGGCGATGCCGCTGAATTGGCGGCTGTGTCGGAAGAATTTGAGCGCGTCGGCGACCTCGTTGCCGCGGTCGACGCCGCCGCCCACGCGGCCCTCACCTACCGGAAGCAGGGCCTGCGCGGATCGGCGCTGGGATGCGCGACGCGCGCGGACGCGCTGGCCGAACAATGCGGCGGCGCATGGACTCCCGCGTTCGGTCAGGCCAGCGAGCCCGTGCCCTTTACCGATCGCGAACGAGAGATCGTGATGCTCATCGGCGAGGGGTTGTCCAACCGTGCGGTCGCTGAGCGTCTGACTCTTTCGGTGCGCACCGTGGAAAGCCACATATACCGCGCCATGGCGAAGACCGGAACCACCAGCCGCGACGAACTCGCCGCCCTGGTAGCGCGTCGCGGGGGGCAAACAGAGTGACACCGCCTGGCACCGCGTGCGCTCGGCAGACCCGATTGCAGTAGCGCGCTACTGCGCTCGCCGCACCGCGTTCGAGTGACGATTCCTATCGTGAAGCGCGATACGGATTGAGGAACGACGATGATCACCGCAAAGTACGCCGGTCGCCAAGGCGCGATGACGAGGATCGCCCCACACGCGACCGGCCACGAACGGGCCAGCGATGGCACACTGTTGCGCGTCGACTGCGAACGGGGTATCGGCTGGGTAGCCACGCACTACGACCTGCGTCTGCGCGTCATTCAACAGGTCAGGGGTTCAGATGAGGACGTACACCGCGTAGCGGCCTGCTGGGCACGGGGCCTGGAGATGCGATGGTAACGGCCCGCCTCGACCCGACACGACCGCGCAAGACAACAGGAAGCCTGGATGGAAGGGCCACGGGCACAGGCGGAACGGTCTTCGTGTTCCCCGGCCACGGTTCGCAGTGGACGCAGCGAGCGGTCGAACTGTTGGACTCCGCGCCGGCATTCGCCGAGCACTTGCGGCTCTGCGATGCCGCATTCGCCGAGTTTGTCGATTGGTCACTGCTCGAGGTCGTGCGGGACGGCGTCGATTCCACCAGCAATGACCGGGTCGATGTGAAGCAGCCCCTGTTGTTTGCGGTGATGGTGTCGCTCGCCGTGCACTGGCGCGCGCTGGGAATCCACCCGGATGCAGTACTAGGCCATTCACACGGCGAGATTGCGGCTGCCTACGTCGCCGGCGGCTTGTCGTTGCGCGACGCGGCGAAGGTAGTTACGTCGCGCAGCAAGGCGATCGGTGCAATCGCTGGAACAGGCGGTATGGTTTCGATCCCGCGGCCCAGCGAACGGGTCTTCGCGCTCATCGAACCATGGTGTCAATCGATCTCCGTTGCCGCCCAAAACGGTCCGTCTTCGACGGTGATTACCGGCGATACTGCCGCACTGGACCAGATCATGGCTGTGTGTCAGCGAGATGATCTGCCGGCCGAGCGAATTCCCGTCGATTACGCCTTGCATTCTGCCCAAGTGGAGGCGCTGCGGGAGCCGTTGCGCGACTCGCTTTCCGGGCTGCAGCCGCGAACCGGCGATATCACCTTCATCTCCTCGGTCACCGGCGCCGGGCTCGACATGTCGATCCTCGACGGCGATTACTGGTTTGCCAATCTGCGCCAACCGGTCCTGTTCGAACAGGCTGTCCGGTGGTCGTACGAACACGGTTATCGCACGTTCACTGAATCCAGTCCGCATCCGGTGCTGATTGCCGGTATCGAGGAATCACTGGCGGATTATGCCGAGGACCGCACCGTTGTTGGCACACTTTGGTCGGTGGCACTTCGAAAAGTTCTGGCGGACAAATCCATTCAGGTTCGCCCGTAAACATTCTGTGACACTCACATCGCCTCGGCCCAAGCTATATGTTCTTCGAAGCCAAGCGATTGCGCCGTCGCGCGATAGCGACTCAGCAAGTCCCGGTACGCAACATCGTCGCCGCGGGCGCGGGCCAGCAGCGTGCGCAGCCGCAGCAGCGTGATCTCGCGCATCGCAGAATCTTGATCGGCGCGCAGGTTCGCCAGTCGTTCAATCGACTGTTGGGCTTCGGCCAGGTCGGCATCGGCGCCACGCTCCAGCAGCGTCTCCACCAGAGCTCCGGTGGCCCAGACGCTATAACCGAGTCGCTCGTCGTCGTTTAGCTCATCCAAGGCTTTGCGCATGGCTGGAATGGCAGCATCGCGGTCGCCGTGCCTGGCTCTCTCTCGCTCGACCACCAGCACGGTGAGCGGGACCAGGGAAGGCGTACGCTCGCGCTGCCACTCGCGGGCCGGCATCGCAAGCTCCAGCCCGCGGCGACGGTCGGCTTCGGCGTCCCGATGCATCAGTGCGACAGCCAACCCGTACTCGGCGTAGATCACCGCAGTGTCGCTGCTGGCCCTTAGGGCGGTCTGCCCCGCCTCTTCAATCGCGAGCAGCGCGGAGTCATCGGCGCGAAGCACCCCAAAGCAAATCGCCAGCGTGTAGGTCCACACGATGACAACGCCGAGGGTCGCCGGGTCGTTATTCCGGGCCATCGCGACGGCGTCGTCGAGATCTTGTCGCCATCCGGGCCAGCCCAGCCACCACCGGGCAACGCCGCGAAATGCCACCGCGATCGCCAGCGGTGACCCCATTCCGAAGCCGCCGCCCTTGGTCGGGTCGCCTGCGGCCAAGTCGATGATGGTCTGCGACCATCGCAAGATCTCGCCGAATTCGCCTGCATCGAACCAGTTGGCGAACGCGATGAACGCCAACCCAATGGTCAGGTTGGACTCGCCGATCGACTCGAGCAGCGCCATCTGCTCGGATGCCAACCGGGACCCCTCACGCGAACGTCCCGCGAAGAGGAACTCGGTGGCCCGCCCGGTCATGCCCATGGCCAGTGAAACGCTGTCCCCGGCGGCGGTGCACAGTTCGCGCAACTCCGCGAAGCGGCCCCGGCTTTCCTGCACCGTTCGGCCTAGCCAATCGGTCGCACACAGCATCGTGCGGGGGGCGATGCGCATCGACAATTGGTCGGGGTCGTCGTCGGGCAGTGCGTCGGCGATTCGGCGAGCGCGCTCCCAGCTGAGCCGGGCGGCGGCGATGTCGCGGTTGGTTGACCAGGTGGCGGCGCGCATGTGCCAGCTGTACGCCGCGTGCATCTCGCCGGCTGACTCGAGGTGTTCGGCGATCAGCGCCGCGTTCTCCTCCACTGATCCCGGGGCACGCTCTTGGATCGCGGTGGCCAGGCGCCGGTGCCATTCGGCGCGATCGGATTTCAGCTGCGATTCGTAGGCCACCGCGCGGATCAACGGGTGACGGAAGGCGAACTCGGGGCTGGGGGTGAACCGCACCTGGTCGATCAGCTCCGCGGTGAGCAGCTCGTCGAAAACAGGATCGATGCCCAGCGCGGACAGCAGCTCGGCTTCGAAGCGGGCTCCGATCACCGACGCGGCGTTCAACGTCCGCTTGGCGGGGGTGTCCAGCCGGTCCACGCGTGCTTCGATGGCCGCCTGGACGGTGGCCGGCACGCTCACCTCGGCGACATCCGTCCGGCAGACGTAGCCACCGCGTTCACCGGCCAGCACGTCACGTTGCACCAGCTCGCGCACCATTTCCTCGGCGAAAAACGGGTTCCCCGCGGCCCGCTCGGCGATGACCGCCGCCAGGTCGGTGATCGAGGGATCGGTACCCAGCAGTTCACCGATCAGCATCGCGGTGTCCGAATCACCCAGTGCGGCAGGGCTATCGTCTGCGCGCCGTGCATCCGGGTCAGCGCGCCCTCATACTCGGGGCGGGCGGTGATCAGCACCATCACTTTGGTCTGCGGGATCACCGTGAGGAAGTCGGTGATCATCGACTCGCTGACCGCATCGATCCAGTGCGCATCTTCGATGACGTAGAGCGCTGGTTGGGTGCGCGCCAGCGACATCGTGTTGATCAGCGCGGTGAGCCGGCGCCGCCGCGCGTCGGGGTCGATCGCCGGCAGCGGCACCTCGGGGTCGGCGATACCAAGCAGGTCGTTGAGCAGCAGGAGATCCTGTGGATCGGCATCGGAAGGGATC
>NZ_DATJYB010000236.1:0-3836 GCF_035499775.1 Mycobacterium sp.
CACAGTAGAATGACCAGTGGTCATCCACTGCGAGGAGGCGCCGAATGCCGACGGTGACATGGGCACGGGTAGATCCGGCCCGTCGCGCGGCGGTGGTGGAAGCCGCGGAAGCCGAATTCGGCGCGCACGGGTTTTCCAACGGCAGCCTGAACGTCATCGCCCGGCGTGCGGGAGTCGCCAAAGGCAGCCTGTTCCAATACTTCGCCGACAAACGCGACCTCTACGCGTTCATCGCCGATATCGGCAGTCAGCGGGTCCGGTCCTACATGGAGGCCCGAATCCAGGAGCTCGACCCGAGCCGGCCGTTCTTCGAATTCCTGACCGACTGGCTCGACACCTGGATCGCCTACTTCGCCGACCACCCACGCGAACGTGCGCTGCATGCCGCGGCGACCCTCGAGGTCGACACCGACGCGCGCATCAGTGTGCGGTCCGTCATTCACCGCCACTACCTGGAAGTGCTGCGGCCCCTGGTACGCGAGGCACAGGCGCGCGGTGACTTTCGCAACGATGCCGACATCGACGCGATGCTGTCACTGCTGCTGCTGATCTTTCCGCATCTGGCGTTGGCGCCGTATGTGCGCGGTCTGGACCCGGTCCTGGGCCTCGACGAGCCGACGCCGGAGCAGCCGGCCCTGGCCGTACGCAGGCTCGTCGCCGTGCTGCAGGCCGCGTTCGCCCCGATACCCGTTGGCAAAACCCAGGAGGTCAGATGAAACGGACACGTACCGGCTCGATAGTCGCGGGCGGACTCAACTGGGACAGCTTGCCGTTGAAGCTGTTCGCCGGCGGCAACGCGAAGTCCTGGGATCCGGCGGACATCGACTTCTCCCGAGACCGCGCGGACTGGGAGAAGCTTGCAGATAACGAACGGCACTTGGCCACCCGGTTGTGCGCGCAGTTCATCGCCGGAGAAGAAGCGGTTGTAGAGGATATCCAGCCGTTCATGTCGGCGATGCGGGCCGAGGGGCGCCTCGGGGACGAGATGTATCTGACTCAGTTCGCCTACGAGGAGGCCAAACACACGCAGGTGTTCCGGCTGTGGCTGGATGCCGTCGGCATCAAAGACGATCTGCATTGCTTCCTCGATGACCTTCCGGCATACCGGCAGATCTTCTACCACGAGCTACCGGCCTGCCTCGACGTTTTGTGGACCGATGCTTCGCCGGCTGCGCAGATCCGGGCCGCCGTCACCTATAACCACGTCGTCGAGGGCATGCTTGCCCTCACCGGTTACTTTGCCTGGCACCGGATCTGTGTGGACCGCGGCATTCTGCCCGGCATGCAGCAGCTGGTCCGGCGCATCGGTGACGACGAGCGACGCCACATGGCGTGGGGCACCTTCACCTGTCGGCGCCACGTGGCCGCCGACGACGCCAATTGGACGGTGTTCGAAACGCGCATGAACGAGCTCATCCCGTTGGCATTGCAGGCCACCGAGCAGGCCTTCAACCTCTACGACCCGATGCCGTTCGACCTGACGGTAGAGGAGTTCGTGCACTACGCCAACGACAAGGGCATGCGGCGGTTCGGCACGATCAGCAGCGCCCGCGGTCGACCGCTCGCGGAGATCGACCTCGACTACTCGCCGGTGCAGCTGGAGGACACGTTCGCCGAAGAAGACGAGAAGGTCCTCGCCGCTTCTGCTTAACCGCCGGCTGCGGTTTAACGGCGAGCAGACGCAGAATCGCACAAAATCGGCGCGATTCGTGCGATTCCGCGTCTGCTCGCGCAGGGAATCTAGCCCACCCAGACGGTCTTGGCGTTGCAGAACTCGCGGATGCCCATAGCCGCCAGTTCGCGACCGTAGCCGGAGCGCTTGACCCCGCCGAATCCCAACTCCGGGTAGGACACCGTCATCCCGTTGATGAACACCTGGCCCGCCTCGATGCCGTCGATGAAGCGCTCCTGCTCGGCCTCTTCATTGGTCCACGCGTTGGACCCCAGCCCGAAGGTCGTGGCGTTGGCGATCTCGATGGCTTCGTCGACGCTCTCGGCCCGGTACATCGAGGCGACCGGGCCGAAGACCTCTTCGGTGTACAGCGCCATGTCCTTGGTGATGTCGGTGACCACCGTCGGCGGGTAGAACCACCCCGGGCGGTCGAGGCGCTGGCCGCCGACGCGAACCTTGGCACCCGCCGCGACGGCGTCGTCGACCTGCTGTGCGATCTCGTCGCGGCCCGACTCGGTCGCCAACGGACCCACGTCGGTGTCCGGGTCGGTCGGGTCGCCGATCTTCAGCGCCTGCATCCGCTCGACGAACTTGTCGACGAACGCGTCGTAGATGTCGGTGTGGACGATGAACCGCTTTGCGGCGATGCAGGACTGGCCGTTGTTCTGCACCCGCGCGGTGACCGCGGTCTTGACAGCCTCGTCGAGGTCCGCGGACGGCATCACGATGAACGGGTCGCTGCCACCGAGCTCCAGCACGGTCGGCTTGATCTCGTCGCCGGCGATGGCGGCGACCGATTGGCCGGCCGGTTCGCTGCCGGTCAGGGTGGCCGCCGCGACGCGCGGATCGCGCAGGATGCGCTCGACGACGCTGGCCGAGACGAGCAGCGTCTGGAAGCACCCGTCCGGGAAGCCGCCCCGGGCGATGACGTCAGAGAGGTAGAGCGCCGACTGCGGCACGTTCGACGCGTGCTTGAGCAGGCCCACGTTGCCCGCCATCAATGCCGGCGCGGCGAACCGCACGGCCTGCCACAGCGGAAAGTTCCACGGCATCACGGCCAGGACGACGCCCAGCGGCTGGTACCGGGTGTAGGCCCTTTTCGCGCCGACCTTTCCGGCGTCGGCCGGCTCGTCGGCCAGCAGCGCTTCGGCGTTCTCCGCATAGTAGCGAAAACCTTTGGCGCACTTGAGCGCTTCTCCTTTGGCGGACTTCAGTGTCTTACCCATCTCGAGGGTCATCATGGCGGCTGTCTGGTCCGCTTCGGCCTCGAGCAGGTCCGCGGTGTTGTTCGCCCACTCGGCACGCTGGGCGAAGGTGGTGTTGTGACGGTAGTCGAGGAAGCGCTCGTAAGCGCGGGCTATCGCTGCGTCGACTTCGTCGTTGGTTGCTGCAGTGAAGGTCTTGACTGTCTCCCCGGTGGCCGGGTTAATCGTGGCGATGGGCACGCTGACGTCCTTGGGTTGGTTGGTGTGTGAACGGCCGGACTCCAGCCTGCCACTATCGTGGCCGGAGGGAGGTGGCGGATGAGTACAGCGGCTCAGCTGATGATCAAGTGCCTGGAAAGTGAGGGTGTCTCCGTGGTCTTCGGACTGCCCGGTGAGGAGAACATCCGTTTCGTGCAGGCGTTGGCCTCGTCGGACATCCGCTATGTGCTGACCCGGCACGAGCAGGCGGCGGCGTTCATGGCCGAGATGTACGGGCGGGTCACCGGTCGCGCGGCGGTGGTGTCGGCGACCCTGGGGCCGGGCGCGATCAACATGCAGCTCGGGGTCGCCGATGCGACCACCAACAGCACGCCGATGGTCGCGATCTCGGCGCAGGTCGGCCAGGATCGCCAGTTCAAGGAGTCCCACCAGTACGTCGATCTGGTGTCGATGTTCGCCCCGATCACCCGCTGGGCCGCCGGTGTCCCGACCGTGCAGGCCATACCAGAGATGTTCCGCAAGGCGTTCAAGCTCGCCGAGACCGAGCGTCCGGCGGCGGTGTATCTCGCGGTGCCCGAGCACATAGATGCCGATGAAGACGACTATCCCGGTTTGAAACCGTTGCCGCGCAACGTTGTCCGCGCCGAGGCGCCGGCGTTCCGCCAGGTGGCGCGTGCCGTGGACATTCTGCGCGAGGCCAAACGGCCGGTGGTGCTGGCCGGGCATGGTGCCGCCCGCGG
>NZ_DATJYB010000237.1:0-21201 GCF_035499775.1 Mycobacterium sp.
TGTGCACCCTCGCCGACGGGCCAGCGGGGGTGGGCGAAGCGGAGGACATGATGAACGCACCCTGGTACGGGGCGACGAAAATGGAATTCCGGCTGCGATTTTTTTCGGCCTGGCTGATTTATATGGCCGCGTTTGCGTGCTATTCGTTCGACAAGATCCCGGCGGGGGCGGCGGTCGGGCACTGGCTGCGCAATTGGTTCGGCGGACCCACCGAGGACTTGTGGGTGCGAGCGGTGTTTCTGGCGGCCGCGGCGTTCACGTTCCTCGGGGCCGCTGTACGCACGTGGGGAACGTCGTATCTGACTTCGGCGGTAGTGTTCGCCCAGCAGCTTCATTCGGACAAACTGATCGCGGACGGGCCGTTTCGCTATGTGCGCAATCCGCTTTATTTCGGCAATCTGCCGATAGCCTTCGGACTGGGACTGACGGCTTCGCGAACGGGATTTTTAGTACTGTTTTTCGGGATGCTCGTGTGTGTGCTCCGGCTGATTGTGCGCGAGGAGGCGGAGCTGCGCGAGACGCAGGGCGAAAGTTATCGCGCTTATTGCGCGGCCGTGCCGCGGTTGATCCCGTCACTCCGGCCGCGCGTGCCACCCGGCGACGCGAAGCCGAATTGGGTCGACGGATTTCTGCGCGAGTTCTTCTGGTGGGGTGCCGCAACGGCAGTCTTGCTGCTGGCGCTGACGATGAACGGCGTGATATTCCAACGGGTTTTCCTCGGGTCCTTTGTGGTCTGGGTCGTCATGCTTCTGGCGCGAAGGAACAAACAGCAGACCCCGGAAAACGGTAGTTGAGCCAAATTGCGTTGCGGGGCTACAGGTTTCGGCGCGGTCGCGCGGCGCTGTTTCGGCCGTGCGGTGGCCGGGCTGGCCACTATCGCCGGGCTTGTCCTGACCAGTAATGGGTGCACAACGCACAAGCAACCCGGTGCGAGTCCGGCAACGCTCACGGCTGGGCCGACCGAGCTCGGTGAGTGTGGGCCGAATCGGTTGGCGCGCTGCGTACCCGGGCTGGCCGACGTCGACGAGAAACTCTTCGACGGCGTCACCGTGTTCGCGCCCCGACCGGAATTCGGCGCACTGCCGCCCTCAGCGGCACGAGAGTCTGCGCCCGAGGAGTGCCAGCGTCTGCCCAGGTTCGGAGTCAAGGACGGACCAGAACTCGACGTGGACTACCGGCCCGCCACCGACGCAACCGGGAAGCCCTTGGCCGGCAACCGATTCCCCGCAAACGGAAGCGAGTACGTCCACGTTCGGTTTACCGCCGCAGGCGACGCCGACGTCACGAGCCTTACGGCCGCGTGGGCTCATCGGTGTCCGATGTGGGGCATGGCCCCCTCGATGGACGACAACAGGGTCCGTGGGTGGCTGGTCGCCGAGTCCGCCCAGGCGCTGAGCCGCTACGAGTCGGGCGACGTCGACTGGCAGTGGCCCTTCGTCACCAATATGGCGGTGACCGTACTGCCCAACGGCGTGATCGTGCAGGCCTGGTACCGCACCAACGATCCGTCGGCGGCATCGCGGAACAGCCTGCTGTCGGGACTGATCGGTGCGGCAGGACGCCCTCGGCCACGTTCGGCGCTGCCGGCCGAGCTCGCCGATTGGAGCCAGGCCCAGATCTCGGCGCTGCTTCCCGCGCTGTCGATGGACACCGGCATCGACGCCCGTGCCAGCGAGCCGGGCGGCCAGTTCTGGTCGTTGTGCCGGTCCGCTGACCATGGCCCCACACCCCGCTACGACACCTTGGCGAGTTGGGATGACTTCGACCAGTCGAAGTGGGACCAGCTCGGAAAACCACCGCGACCCTACGTGATGATCAACCGGGCCCGCGTCGGCGTCGACTATCTGGCCGATCTGCGGCGCGAGATCGCTACCTGCACCGCGCATCTGGCCGAGAAACCCCCACTGTGCCAAGACCGGGAGAATCACCAGTTCCTGCAAGCGGATTCGGCGGTGACCGACGGCGAGGACACGGTGCGGTTCACGCACCGGTGGATGCGAGTGGAAAACCTGCAGGGCTACGACAGGTGTACCGAGGGCGTCGAGGCCCTGCGCGTTACCCAGGTGCGCGGGCTGATCGTCATCAGTCGCTCAAGTCTGGGCGGATACCTCTTTCACGGGGACACCCCGCCGCTGCCGCTGACTACTCTCGACGAGCTTCTCGCTGAGACGGTGTTGAAGATCAAGGCCGCCTAACAGCCGGCCCGCCAGCATTTGTGCTGGTCAGCGGGTACGCGCGCCAATTCCCGTCGAAATGCCCCCGGGCAATGGTTAACTTCAGCCTGAAGGTAATCCAATGTCTTGCACGGGATTTCCCTGCCGCTAGGCTGCCATGATGGCAGACAATCCGTCGTCATACCTCGTGCTGGCCTCCCAGCGCAGCGGAAGCACGCTGCTGGTCGAATCGCTGCGCGCGACCGGCGTGGCCGGCGAACCCCAGGAGTTCTTCCAATATCTGCCCGCCACCAGCCAGGCCCCGCAGCCGCGGGAATGGTTCGCCGGTGTCGACGACGAGTCGGTCCTGCATCTGCTGGACCCGTTGGACGTCGGGACTCCCGACCTGGCACCGCCCGAGATCTGGCGCGACTACATCCGCACGGTCGGCAAAACACCCAACGGCGTATGGGGCGGCAAGCTGATGTGGAACCAGACTCCGCTGCTGCTCGACCGGGCACGCGGGCTGCCGGATCGATCCGGTGACGGCCTGCTGGCCGCGATCCGCGATGTCGTCGGCGAGGAGCCGCTGCTCATCCATATTCACCGGCCCGACGTGGTGTCGCAGGCGGTGTCGTTCTGGCGGGCGGTGCAGACCCGCGTCTGGCGCGGCCGGCCCGACCCCGTCCGCGATGCGCGCGCCACCTATCACGCCGGCGCGATCGCTCACACCGTCGCCATGCTGCGCGCCCAGGAGGAGAGCTGGCAAGCGTGGTTCGCCGAGGAAGACATCAAGCCGATGGAGATTTCCTATCCGGTGCTGTGGCGCAACCTGACTCAGGTGGTGGCCACCGTGCTCGAGGCGTTGGGGCTCGATCCGCGGCTGGCGCCCGAGCCGGTGCTGCAGCGGCAGGCCGACCAGCGTTCCGACGAGTGGGTGGACCGCTACCGGGCCGACGCCGAACGAGAGGGGCTACCGACATGACCGCGCCCACCGAGACCCGGCGGGTCGACGAGCTACGGCTGCTGGAGGCCGAGGCGGTCCATATCATCCGCGAGGTCGTCGCCGAACTCGAAAAACCGGTCCTGCTGTTTTCCGCCGGTAAGGACTCGATTGTGCTACTTCGCTTGGCGGAGAAAGCATTTCGCCCGCTCCCACTGCCGTTTCCGGTGATGCACGTCGACACCGGCCACAACTTTCCTGAGGTCATCGAGTTCCGCGACCGACGGGTCACCGGCCAAGGGCACAAGCTGATCGTAGCGTCGGTTCAGGAATCAATCGACACCGGCCGGGTGGCCGACCCCGGCCCCGGGGTTTCGCGCAACCGGGCGCAGACCCGCACCCTGCTCGACGCGCTGGACGCCGGCGGCTTCGACGCGGCGTTCGGGGGTGCCCGCCGCGACGAGGAGCGTGCCCGCGCCAAGGAACGGATCCTCAGCTTCCGCGACGAGTTCGGCCAGTGGGATCCCCGCGCCCAGCGCGCAGAGCCGTGGACCCTCTACAACGGACGCATCAAGAAGGGCGAGCAGGTTCGGGTGTTCCCGCTGAGCAACTGGACCGAGCTCGACGTGTGGCGCTACATCCAGCTGGAAGACCTGGAGCTGCCGTCCATTTACTTCGCCCACGAACGCGAGGTGTTCGAGCGCGACGGCATCCTGCTGGCGGTGTCGGAATACACCAGCCTGCAGACCGGCGAAGCCGCGGCCGTCGAGTGGGTGCGCTACCGCACCGTCGGCGACCTGACCATCACCGGGGCGGTGCGCTCCACCGCCGTCGACATCACCCGGGTCATCACCGAGATCTCCGCGGCAACGGTGTCCGAGCGCGGCGAGACCCGCGCCGACGACCGCACCTCGGCCGCGGCGATGGAAGACCGCAAACGCGAGGGGTACTTCTGAAATGTCCGCGACAGTTACCCGCCAACTGCTCCGGATCGCCACCGCGGGTTCGGTGGACGACGGCAAGAGCACCCTGATCGGCCGGCTGCTGCACGACACCGACAGCCTGCCGCTGGACCATCTGGAGGCCGTCACCGACGAAGAGGGTGTCGCCGATCTCGCGGCGCTGTCCGACGGCCTGCGCGCCGAACGCGAGCAGGGCATCACCATCGACGTGGCGTACCGCTTCTTTTCCACCGAGACCCGCAGCTACATCCTGGCCGACACTCCCGGTCACGAGCGCTACACGCGCAACATGTTCACCGGCGCCTCCAACGCGCACGCCGCGATCCTGTTGGTGGACGCGCGCGCCGGCGTGCTGCGCCAGACCCGCAGGCATGCCCGCATCGCAAAGCTGTTGGGTATCAAGCACTTTGTCGCCACAGTGAACAAGATCGATCTGATCGACTTCGACCAGGCCAAGTTCGCCGACGTGGAAGACCAGCTGCGGCAGATGACGGCACGCCTCGGCGAGGTCGACATCACGGTGATCCCGATCGCGGCCAAGCACGGCGACAACGTGGTGCACACCTCCAAGAACACGCCGTGGTACCGCGGCCCGACGCTGCTGGCGTACCTGGAGGGCATCGAGCTGGCCGCGCCGAACGCCGAGGCTAGGCGGCTGCGGCTACCGGTGCAGTGGGTGTCGCGACCGACCGCCGACATGCGCCGCCGCTACACCGGGCGGCTGGCTGCCGGCACCCTCAGCATCGGCGATCCGGTGGTGTCGCTGCCGGCGGGCACCCGCTCGACGGTCACGAAACTGGACACCCTCGACGACGACCGCACGACGGGCGTTGCGCCCCTGTCGGTTTCGATCGAACTGGCCGACGACATCGACGTCGGACGCGGTGACGTCCTGGTCAGCGGCGCCGAGGATGCCTGGCTGCCGGTACTGGCCCGCGAGATCGACGCGACGGTGTGCTGGTTCGTCGACGCCCCGCTGCGGGCCGGCGACCGGCTGGCGCTCAAACAAACCACCAGGACCGTTCGGGCCACCGTGCAGGAGCTGCACACGCGGCTGGACCCGGAAACCCTCGACGAGCTCGACGGGCCAGTTGAGTTGGCGCTCAACGACATCGGCACCGTGACGCTGCGAACCAGCTCGATCGTCATCGCCGACAGCTATACCGACAATCGCGACAGCGGCGCGTTCATTCTGATCGACGAGGCCACCAACGACACCGTCGGCGCGGGCACCATCATCGAGGCGCGCGAGGTGAAGCCCGGCACCCATGTGCGCACCGACATCCGCTGGCACCCGTCAGCGCTGGATCGCCGCCATCGCTGGCAGGCCACCGGACAGCCGGGCGCCACGATCTGGTTCACCGGTCTGCCCGCGTCCGGCAAGTCGACGGTCGCGGTGGCCGTGGAGCGCGCACTCGTCGAGTCGGGACGGATGGCCTACCTGCTCGACGGCGACAACCTGCGCCACGGCCTGTCCGACGACCTGGGGTTCTCCCCCGGCGACCGCACCGAAAACATCAGGCGGGTCGGGCACCTGACCCGCCTGCTCGCCGACGCCGGCGTGGTGGCGTTGGCGTCGCTGGTGTCGCCGCTGAGGTCGGACCGCGAAACCGCCCGCGCCCTCAACAACGCCGCCAAGCTGCCGTTCATCGAGGTGCACGTCGCCACGTCGCTGGCCGAGTGCGAAAAGCGGGACCCGAAGGGCCTCTACGCGCGGGCGCGACGCGGCGAGCTCAAAGGCCTGACCGGTGTGGACGCACCCTACGAGCCGCCCGACGACCCCGACCTCACGTTGGACACCACCAACGCCGACATCGACGAACTCGCCGCGCAGGTCATCGCCCTGCTCGACGAGCACAGCCCGCGCCCGCCCGCAAACACGGAGTAGCCGCCGCCCGACCTTGCCGCTTGCGGACTACGGACACCCCGGCGGACGGTAACCTAACCGCCATGGAAAGTTCGTCCGTCCTCTCCCTGCTGCGCGAACGCGCCGGTCTGCAGCCCGACGACGCCGCGTTCTGCTTCACCGATTACGAGCAGGATTGGGCGGGCGTCAGCGAGACTCTGAGTTGGGGACAGCTCTATCAGCGAACCTTGAACGTCGCGCATGAGATCAAGCGTCACGGCTCGGCCGGGAACCGGGCGGTGATCGTGGCTCCGCAGGGCTTCCCCTACGTCGTGGCTTTCCTGGGCGCGATGCACGCGGGCCTGATCGCGGTTCCGCTGTCGGTCCCGTTGGCCGGTTCCCACGACGAACGCGTGAGTGCGGTGCTGGCCGACACCACACCGTCGGTCATCCTGACGACGTCCGCGCTCGCCGCGGGCACGGCCGAGTACGTTCGCCAGCTGCCCGCGCAGCCGACGATCGTCGAGGTCGACTCGCTGGACCTGGACGCCGAGAATCCGTCGAGTATCCGGCTCACCGACGCGCCCGGCCCGGCATATCTGCAGTACACGTCGGGCTCGACGCGCACCCCGGCCGGGGTCATGATCACCCACCGGAACCTGATGGTGAATTTCCGGCAGTTGATGGCGGACTACTTCGCGCCGACCAACGGCGTGGCGCCACCCGATACCCGCATCGTGTCGTGGCTGCCGTTCTTCCACGACATGGGGTTGGTGCTCGGTGTCATCGCACCGATCCTGGGCGGCTACCGCGCCGATCTGTCCAGCCCGGTCGGCTTCCTGCAGCGCCCGGCCCGGTGGATTCACTCGCTGGCCACCGGGGACCCCGTGTTCTCCGCAGCGCCGAACTTCGCCTTCGAACTGGCGGTCCGCAAGACGTCGGACGCCGACCTGGCCGGAGTCGATCTCGGGAGCGTGCTGGGCATCATCAGCGGCAGCGAACGAGTACACCCGGCCACGCTGAACCGGTTCTCCGACCGATTCAGTCCGTACCACTTCCGCGACGAAATGATCCTGCCCTCATACGGTTTGGCGGAAGGTACGGTCTATGCCGCCTGCCGCCCGAAGAACGGCACCCCTCCGGCGGTCATCTACTTCGAACCCGAGAAGCTCTCCGCCGGCACCGCGGAACGCTCTGACGCACAGACCGGCGCACCGCTGCTGAGCTACGGCGCGCCCAAGTCGCCGGTCGTCCGAATCGTGGATCCCGACACCTGCGTCGAGTGCGCCGCGGGAACCGTCGGTGAAATCTGGGTGCACGGCGACAACGTTGCCCTGGGCTACTGGCAGCGGCCCGAGGAGACACAGCGCACCTTCGGCGGCATGCTGACCAACCCGTCGCCCGACACACCCGCGGGGCCCTGGCTGCGAACCGGAGACCTGGGGTTCATGTCCGAGGGCGAGATGTTCATCGTGGGCCGCATGAAGGATCTGCTGATCGTGTACGGGCGCAACCACTATCCGGAGGACATCGAGTCGACGGTCCAGGAGATCACCGGCGGCCGGGTCGCCGCGATATCGGTTGCAGTGGATCAGACCGAGAAGCTGGTCACCATCATCGAAGTCAAGAGGCGCGGCGACACCGACGAGGAAGTGATGCGCAAACTCGACGTCGTCAAGAACGACGTCACCGCGGCGATATCGAACTCGCATGGGCTCAACGTCGCGGACCTCGTGTTGGTGGCACCCGGGTCGATTCCGATCACGACCAGCGGCAAGATCAGACGGGCCGAGTGTGTCGAGCAGTACCGCCAGCAGCAGTTCGCCCGCTTGGACACCTGAAGCGGATCAGGCCGAGACTGCCTACAGATCGCGGTTGAGCGCCAAACCACGCCCTCACTACAGTCTCGGTGAGCTCGCCACCTGAATGTCGGCGACGCGCACGAACACCGACCGCAGCGCCGCCAGGTAACGGGCTATCGACTCTTGGGCGATCGGGTTGTCGGGAAAGAAGACCGCCGCCACCGTCTCCCGCTCCACCCGTATCACGAAGATGGACAGTTGATACGAGTAGCGGTTGTCGCTGTAGATCCCGATGTTCAGGTTGTCCAAATCCGCGCTGAGCAACACCGAGAGCGGTGAGGTGCTCGCGTCGAGGAAGTTGACGACGGGGAAGTTCGGCCGCGGCCGCTGCACCGTCGGCGCTAACTCCACCACCCGGTCATAGGGCACCTCGGCCAGGTGCTGACCCGAGTCGAAGGAAACCTGCGCGGCGCGCGCGGCGTCGTCGAACGACAGCCCGGCGATGGGAACCGTGATCGGAATCCAGCCGGTGAACCAGCCCTGGGTCATCGCGTCGCCGGGCCGGCGGGTGTCCCGCGGGGTGAGCCCGTAATAGCTGTCCCCGCCGGCCAATTCGTAATCCGCGAGGCCGCAGCAGGCCAGCACACCGCCGACGAAGCGGGCGCCCGCGTCTAGACAGGCCGACTCGAATCGACGTGTCTGCTCGTCGTCCAGCATCCTCATGCTGACGAAGTCCGCGTCGCACGGCTTCGACGCGTCACCGAGCGGCAACGGGAAATCGGGCGTGCTGCCCGCGTTCTGCTCGGTGAACGACATCCAGGCACGAACCTGCGGGGACTCGGCGGTCAGCGTGGCGGCGAATCCGTGCTCCCGGATGCAGTACTCGTCGTAGCTGCCCGCCCGCGGCAACTCCAGCGGCGCGCCACCACCGACCAGGGCCCCGTACATCATGCGAAACTCCATGAGCGTCAGGCCAATCAGCATCGCGTCCGCATGGACGTGGTCGACGCTGGCGTAGAACGTGAAGTGATCGTCGCCCTGGATGACGCCGAACCGGAAGCAATCCCACTGCAGCGGCTCCGGTGTGCTCACGACCAGGTCTCGAACTTGCGCCTGGCTCAACGCGCCACGTCGGACCGGCACGAATTCGATGTATTCGGGATCGGGTATGGCGCGCCGGACGATTCGTCCGTCGTCGGTGTACTCGAACCGACTGCGGTAGGTGTCGTGCCGTCGCAAATGCGCGTTGACGATGTAGTTGACCGCGCGGATGTCGCATCGGCCGGGCTGGTCGCAGCTGACGATCATCAGCCGTGAGTAGTCGAGTCCCTTCGCCTTCTGCTCGCAGTAGCCGCGAATGTGTTGCGACTGCATGTAACTGGTCGGGACGTTGCTGACGGGCGCTTCCAACGCCTTCGCGATCGCGGCGGGTGATGGTTCCCACGACACCGTCGCGCCCGGGCCCGGTTCCCAGTCGGACAGCTTTCCCACCGCTAACGGCCCTACTCGCAACGCTCTCTCCTCGGCTCAGGCCTGGGTAGCGCCGTCCCGATCGGCCAGTTCGTCGCACAGGTGCTCTGCCAGACCGCGCACCGTGGTGATTTTCGTGGGGCTGACGCGGACTCCGGTTTCGGTTTCGATCCGGGTCCGCAGCTCCAAATTACCCAGCGAGTCCATGCCGTAATCGGATAACGGCCGATCCGGATCGATAGTGCGCCGCAACAGCAGGCTGATCTGGCCGGATAGCAGCCGCCGAATCGTGTTAGGCCATTCCTCCCGGGGCAACGCATCCAGCTCGGCCAGGAACTTGCCCGAATCCGGCTCGCCGACGCCCGTGGACTGGAACGCTTCGGCGAACCGGCTGCGGTGCGCGAAGGACGTCAACCACGGCGTTCCGACGATCGGCGCATATCCGGAGTAGGGGCGGTCGTAGCGCAGCAGTGTCTGGAATGCGCGATAGCCCTCGGCGGGCTTGATCACGACACCGGCATCCTCGGCCAGGGCGGCGGCACGGCCGACCTCGGACCATGCTCCCCACGCGATCGCGGTGCATGGCAGACCCTGGGCGCTACGCCAGTGGGCGAACGCGTCCAACCAACTGTTGGCCGCGGCGTATGCACTCTGACCGGGCGAACCCACCAGCGCCGCGGCCGACGAAAACGCACAGAACCAATCCAATGGCTGATCGATGGTGGCCCGGTGCAGGTTCCACGCGCCGTAGACCTTCGGCGCCCAACATCGGTCGATCAGTTCCTCGGTGACATTGCTCAGCGCGGCGTCGGCGACCACCGCCGCCGCGTGCAGCACGCCGCGTACCGGCAGTCCCGAGGCGGTCGCGCAGGCCACCAGGCGTTCGGCCATCCCGGGCGCGGCGATGTCCCCACACGCCACCTCGATATCGGCCCCGGCGGCACGCAAGCGCTCGATGGCCTGCTGCGCTTGCGCGTTGGGCTCCGAAGAAGAGTTGAGCACGATCCGCCCGCAGCCCGCCCCGGCCAGCTCGCCGGCGAGGAACAGGCCGAGACGGCCGATGCCGCCGGTGATGATGTAGGCGCCGTCGGCGCGACACGCCTTGACCTGCTCGGGGGGCACCACGGCCACGGTGCTTCCGGTATGCGGCACGTCGAGCAGCACCTTGCCGGTGTGACCGGCGCCGCCGACCAGCCGCACGGCGACGGCGGCGTCGTGAATCGGGTAGTGCGTGGTGTGCGGCAGCGGCAGCACACCGGCGGCCGTGCGCTGATAGACCGTCGTCAGCAGCCGCCGAACGGTATCCGGGTGGGTCTGCGTCAGCAACGTCAGGTCGACCGCGTACAGCGCCAGGTTGCGACGGAACGGGAACAATCCGAGCCGGGTGTCGCCGTAGATGTCGCGCTTGCCGATCTCGACGAAACGCCCGCCGAAGGCCAGCAATTCGATTCCCGCACGCTGTGCGGCTCCCGGCAGCGAGTTGAGCACGACGTCGACGCCATAGCCGCCGGTGTCGCGGCGGATCTGGTCCGCGAAGTCGGTGCTGCGTGAGTCGTAGACGTGCTCGATACCCATGTCGGACAGCAGTTGCCGGCGCTGCCGGCTGCCCGCCGTCGCGAAGATCTGGCAACCGACGGCGCGTGCCATCGCGATCGCCGCCTGCCCGACGCCGCCGGTTGCCGAGTGGATCAGCACCTTGTCGGTCGATGCGATGTGGGCCAGATCGTGCAGGGCGTACCAGGCCGTGGCGTAGGCCGTGGGCATCGCGGCGGCCTTGGTCAGCGGCAACTCGGGCGGCAGCGTGACCGCGTGCCGGGCGTCGCAGATCACGAACGTGCCCCAGCAACCGTTGCCGGACACCCCACCGACGTGATCGCCGACCCGGTGCTCGGTGACGCCGGGTCCGACCGCGGTCACCACACCGGCGAAGTCGCCGCCCAGCTGCGGCTGGGAACCCTCGAAAGCGGGGTACCGGCCGAACGCGACGAGAACGTCGGCGAAGTTGATGGCCGACGCGGTAACCGCCACCTCGACCTCCCCAGGTCCGGGCGGTACCCGGTCGATCGCGACGAACTCCAGGGATTCCAGATCGCCGGGGCTGCGGATCTCCAGGCGCATGCCGTCGTGCTCGTGGTCGACGACCGTGGTTCGCCGCTCGGCGGGGCGCAGCGGACCCGGCCGCAGCCGCGCGGTGCACCACTCGCCGTCCCGCCAAGCGGTTTCGTCCTCCTCCGAGTCACTCTCCAGCTGTCTGGCCAGTTGCTCGGCGACCGGGCCACCTTGGGCTTCGGTGTCTATGTCGATCTGGGTCGCACCCAAATGCGGGTGTTCGGAATCGATCACCCGCATCAGTCCGCGCAGCCCGGCCTGGTCCAAGTTGGCCAGCTCATCCCGCCGCACGCTCGCGGCATTTCTGGTCACCACGAAGAGCCGGGGCGGCTGGCCCGGGAGTTCGGCGAGCTCACGCGCGATGTTCACCAGGTAAGACACATAGTCCCGGCCGCGTCGCACTTCCTGGCCTGATTCTGGCTCGGCGGGCGGCGCGGTCACCACGACGACACCGGTCAGGCCCTTGAGAACCCCGTGACCATTCGAGCCGCTCAAGCCATGCCCGCTGAGCAGCGAACGCAGTTGCTCGGCGCCGATCGCATGATCGCCAGACCCCAGCGACCCGAGCGGCAGGTGCACCGTCGTTGCATCCAATGCGTCGCTGAGTTCTGCCGTCAGCGGGTCCGCGTCGTCGCACGCGCTCAGCAGCAGCCATGATCCCGGTTCGCTCGTCGACACCTGCGGCAGCTCACGAGGCTCCCATTCGATGGTGAACAGCCGCTCGTTGAGCACCCGATCGTCGCGTTCCTGCTCCGAAACCCCACCGCCGAGGCGTAGTCCCTCGACCGTCAAGAGCACGGTTCCAAACTCGTCCATCACGTCGATGTCGGCCTCGAACTCACCGGCCGGCGTTGGCTTGACCCGGGTGAGGCAGTAATGCGCGTTGCGCATCGAGTGATAGTTGCGCAGTTTGCGCACGCCCTGCGGCAAAAGCAGACCGCCTTGGCCGGCCTTTTGCACTGCGGGATGCGCGATGACCGACTGGAAGCACGCATCGAGCAGCGCCGGGTGGGCACCATAGGCCGATTGCTGCGACCGGATGGTCGGGGGCAGTGCGACTTCGGCGAGCACGGTGTTGATCTCCCGGTCGGCAACCAGCACCGAGGCCAGGCCCGAAAAGGCCGGGCCGTACTGAATACCGACGCTGTCGAAACCCTTCCGCAGCTCGTCGCCCTCGATGCGGGAGGGACGGTTCGCCCGCAGCGCATCCATGTCATGCGCGGGCGGCTCCTCGAGCTTTTCGAGGGCGTGCAGAATCGCACGGGCCCGGCGAATCCGTTCGCCGTCCTGATGGGTTTCCACCACGAACTCGAGCACACCCGGCTCGGCAACCGTCGCCGCCGACGACGCCACGGTCTCGTCGGCCAGCAATAGCGTCTGTTCGAACTTGATGTCGCGGACCTCGGACTGTGCGCCCAGGGTTGCGCGTGCGGCAGCCAACGCCATCTCACAGTAGGCGGCACCGGGCAGCGCGGCAGCGTGGTGAATCCGGT
This sequence comes from Mycobacterium sp., assembly GCF_035499775.1. Lineage (GTDB taxonomy): Bacteria > Actinomycetota > Actinomycetes > Mycobacteriales > Mycobacteriaceae > Mycobacterium. Next base: position 12,779 of record NZ_DATJYB010000237.1, read on the forward strand.
GGTCGCTGAGCCACGGGTGCACCTCGGTGCCGACCTCGCCCTGCCAGACGTGACGCTCGGGCTCCTCCTGCAGATGCACGTGCGCGCCGAGCAGTGGGTGAACGGCTTTGACCGAGGCGCCGTGCGCCGGGTGGTCGGCCGACTCCCGGCTCAGCATCAGGTTGCGGTGAGTCCAGGTAGGCAACGGCGCATCCACCAGGCTCCCCGCGGGGTACAGCACCGAGAAGTCCACCCGAGCGCCGACGCTGTGCACGTCGGCGACAAAGGCACGCAACCCGAGCGGCAGCCGCTGCTCACGTCGCATCGGGGCCAGCGCGGCAAATGGCATGTCAAGGCTGGCGGCGTTCTGCTCGATGGCGTGGGTGAGCAGCGGATGTGGCGCCAGCTCTCCGAAGATGCGGTACCCGTCCTTGAGCGCCGCCTGCACGGCCGCCGCGAATCGCACGGTATAGCGGAGGTTTTCCGCCCAGTAGTCGGCGGTGAACGACGGCCGTTCGCGGGGGTTCCACAACGTGGCGGAGTAGTACGGGATTTCCGGCGCGGTTGGCTCGAGCTCGGCGAGGGCCTCCACCAACTCGTCAAGGATCGGGTCGACCTGCGGCGAGTGCGAGGCGACGTCAACCGCCACTTCACCCGCGCTCACGTCCTGTTCCTGCCAGGCGGCCACCATGTCCCGAATGGCCTCACTGGAACCGCCGACCACGGTCGAGGTGGGCGACGCGACCACGGATAGCACGACGTCAGACACCCCCCGAATGGACAGTTCGGAAAGTACCTGCTGGCCAGGCAGTTCCACCGACGCCATGGCCCCGCTGCCGGCGATCCGCGACATCAGCCGAGAGCGACGGCAGATGACGCGCAGGCCGTCTTCGAGCGACAACGCTCCCGCGACGACGGCTGCCGCGACCTCACCGAGCGAATGGCCGATAACCGCGCCGGGGCGCACCCCGTAGGACTTCATCGTCGCGGCCAGCGCGACCTGCATCGCGAAGACCGTCGGCTGCACCCGGTCGATCCCGGTCTCGGGCTCTGCCGCCGAGAGAGCCTGCGTCACCGAAAAGCCTGACTCCTCGGCGATGAGCGGCTCCATCGCCGCGACGGTCGCGGCGAACACCGGCTCCTTGGCCAGCAGTTCGGCGCCCATCCCCGCCCATTGCGAACCCTGACCCGAGAACACCCAGACCGGCCCGCGATCCTCCTGCGACAGCGCGGGCTCATACGGGGTGGCGCTGTTGGCGATGTCGCGCAAGGCCGCACTCAGCTCACCGAAGCTGCTCGCCGACACCACCGTCCGCACCGGCCGGTGGGCGCGGCGGCACGCCAGGGTGTAGCCCAGGTCCCGCAGCGCGGCGGTGCCCTGATCGCCACCGGCGCATTCGTCGACCCAGGCCGCCAGCCGGCCGGCCGTCACGCGCAGCTGCTCGGCGGACGTCGCCGACACCGGAAACAGCAGCGGGCCAACGGTTTCCGGTTCTTGCTCGGGCGCCACCGGCACCGGCGCTTGTTCCAGAATTGCGTGCACGTTGGTGCCGGACATGCCGTAGGACGACACCGCGGCGCGCCTTGGCCCGAGACCGTTGGTAGGCCAGGGCGTATTAGCCTGCGGCACGAAGAGTTCGGTCTTGATCCGGGCCAGTTCATCGGGCAACCGAGTGAAGTGCAGGTTCTGCGGAACCACGCCATGCTGCAGCGCCAGAATCGCCTTGATCAGCCCCAGCGGCCCGGATGTCGACTGCAGGTGGCCGAAGTTCGTCTTCGCCGAGGCGAGCGCGCACGGACCCTCGATCCCGTACACCGTGGCCAGGCTGGCGTATTCGATCGGGTCGCCCACCGGAGTGCCGGTGCCGTGCGCTTCGACCATGCCCACCGTGGCGGCGTCTTGCAAATCCAAGCCCGCCGCGCGCAGCGCCGACTGATATACGGCGACCTGCGCCTCCTTCGACGGCGCCGCGATGTTGACGGTGTGCCCGTCCTGATTGGCCGCGGTGCCGCGCACCACCGCCAAGATGCGGTCGCCGTCGCGCTCGGCGTCGGGCAGCCGCTTGAGCAGCAGCACGACGCAGCCTTCGCCGGAGACGAAGCCATCGCCCGCGGCGTCGAAGGCGTGACAACGACCGGTGGGCGACAGCACGCCCTGCAGTGAGCCCGACACGGACTTGCGCGGTTCCAGCATCACGGAGACGCCACCCGCAATGGCCAGGTCGCTTTCGCCCTCATCCAGGCTGCGGCAGGCTTGGTGCACCGCCATCAATCCGGATGAACACGCCGTGTCGACTGTGACAGCGGGACCGCGCAGTCCCAGCGTGTAGGAGACCCGGCCGGACGCGAAGCTGTTGCTGGTGCCGGTGAATCCGGACGGCCCCTCGACGGCCCCGCAGTCGGCGGACAGCAATTCGTAGTCGCCGTGTGTGAGTCCCACAAAGACACCGGTCTGCGATCGCGCGAGCTGCGTCGGATCCAGACCCGCGTGCTCGATGGCGTCCCACGACGCTTCCAAAACCAGTCGGTGTTGCGGGTCGATCGCGGTGGCCTCGCGTTCGGTCATGCCGAAGAAATCGCAGTCAAAGCCCCCGACATCGTCCAGGAAGGCGCCCCAGCGCGATACCGACCGGCCCGGCACCCCGGGCTCGGGGTCGTAGTACAAGTCCGCGTCCCACCGGTCCCGGGGAATCTCGCCCACCAAGTCGTCGCCGCGCAACAACGCCGCCCAGAGGCGTTGCGGGGAATCGATCCCGCCGGGCAGTCGACAGGCCATGCCTAAGACCGCCACCGGCGTGGAATTTGCACCCAATCTCAGTCCCCTAGTTCTCGAGCCCGCACGCCGAAGCGCGTGTCAATCTCCCCCAGGCATTCGGGCTGAGGATTTCGTCAGGTCACAGCGTTGCAACCAAACTAAATCAGTTTAGCTTCATGTGTTGAATAGGTTCAGGCAAACGGAGTATGGGATCAGCCGCACGCCTGCTGCTCGACGCTTCGTCGATCCGACGCGTACACCTCGGCAAGGAACTGCTCGACGGCCACCGCGGCGTGCGCCGCGCGGGCCGACCCGAAGATGTCGAAAGCGTGCTGCGCGTACGGCAACTCTGCGTACACGACGGTATTCCGGCTGACCTCGCGTAGCCGCGACGTGAAGCTGCGTGCCTGTTCGACCGGGATCAACGAGTCGTTGCTGCCGTGCAGCACGAAGAACGGCGGTGCCTCCTCGGACACATGAGTGATCGGCGAGGCGGTGCGGAAAGGCTCGGCGATCTCGGTCCGGCTCAACTTGAATACATTCTTCGCCACCATCGGCACCATCAGCGGATGCATCGAATCGTCGGATCGGGTGAAGTCGTAGACACCGTAGAACGGGACCGCGGCTTGCACCCGGGTGTCGGCATCTTCGAACCCCGGCTGGAATCGGGGATCGTTGGGGGTGAGCGCCGCCAGCGAAGACAGATGCCCGCCGGCCGAGCCGCCGGTGATCGCGATCCAGTCCGGGTCACCACCGTATTCGGCGATGTGTCCCTTGGTCCAGGCGATCGCGCGCTTGACGTCGACGATGTGGTCGGGCCAGGTGGAGCGGGGGCTGAGCCGGTAGTTGATCGCCACGCACACCCAGCCCAGCTCGACCAGGTGGCTCATCAATGGATGCGCCTGTCCACGCTTATTTCCCGTCATCCACGCGCCGCCGGGAACCTGCAGCAACACTGGAGCCCGGCCGTCGCGGTCGAGGTCTGGCCGACGCCAGATATCGAGATGATTCCTCGACCCGCACTCCCCGTAGCTGATGTCGGAGTCGTGCGCGTAGTCGCGGTAGATCCGCATCATGCGGACCACGCCGGGCTTCTTGGCGGTGGCCGCCCCGGGCGGCGGCCGCTTCCACAGATCGCCGGACTCGGTGCGCCGGTCTGGGCCGAGCCCGGCGTCCAGCGCCGCGGTCAACGGCTCGTCGGCCGCGCGCCCCCGGTGGTGCAGACCGAACAACCCCAGCCACGACAGTGCCGACACCAGCCAGCTGAACAGCCGCACCCGTGGAGGCAACCGGCGAGAGAACGTGGCCAGCGCCGCCAGCTGGGCGCCGACCGCTTGCAGCGGAAGTTCGGACGCGAACAAGCCGTAGCTGAACGCGTACATCGAGCCGTAGCCGCGCCTGGTCAGCGGCCGATAGCCGTTGGCGGCAAACGCCAAACCCAACACGGACACCAACACAGCTGCCAGTCGCTTCACAGTTGCTCTCTCCCTTGAATCCGACGAACCCGGCACCCACAAGTTACTTGGACTTGAAAAAGCCGGGGCGAGGCGTTCCCTGTTGTGATCGGCCGATCGGTCCCGCACCCTCAGCGGATGGAAACCAGTTCGTCGATCGAATCCTGCGGCAGGTCGCCCTCGACGACGGCGGTCACCACCAGCTTGTTCAGCGAGATACCGCCTTTGTGATTGTCGAGAAATGCCGTGTCGGCGGCGTCCCGGCCGGTGGCGATGCGCACCAAAGTCTGCCGCGGCGCGAGCAGGGTCGCGTCGACCACCCGCCATTGCCCCTCGACGAACGCCTCCGCCACCGCATGGAAGTCCATCGGGTACAAGCCAGGTGCGTACACCGACACCAGACGGGCCGGCACGTTGACCGCACGCAACAGCGCCACCACTAGGTGCGCGTAATCGCGGCACACACCTTCGCCGGCGAGCAGCGTCTCCACTGCCCCGTCGATCGGATCGCTGGAGCCGGGCACGTAGTTCAACCGGGTGCCCACCCACGAGCTCACGTGCTCCAGCAGCGTCGCCGAATCGCTGTCACTGCCGAATTCGGTTGCGGCGAAGCCATAGAATTTATCGGCCTCGGCATAGCGGCTGGGCCGCAAATACATCGACTGGTCGTAGTCGGTCACCGGAGCCGGATCGGTCTGGCCCACGATCGTCGCCGCGTAGTCGACTTTCAGTGTGCCCACCCCCGCGTCGAACTTATGGATGCGGTTGCCGTGCACACCGCTGACTTCCAAAGGCTGGATTGGCTGTCCGTCCAAGACGAACCGCAGCGACTCGAAGACCTCAGTGCGCGGATGCGGCGCAATAGCAATCTGAAACTCCAACGTCGTGGCCTCGGTGATTTCGACTTCGAGCTCGGCGCCCACTTCTCTTCTCACAGTGCCGATCATGCGCCAGCCGTTCCCCATCCGCGAGCCGTGCGACGGCATCAGGTCAGTATGAATAACCCACTACGTTTCATAGCCGGCGTGCGCGGTGTACGAAGCGCTGGGGCACCCCCGCTTCGCGTAGTGTTGATTTCATGACGTCAGCCGATGCGTGATCAGCGTGCGTGTGGTACCCCGTGACATGGGGTAGCGACCTGATAGTCGGCCCCGCGAACCGGATGATCGCGACCGTGCAGAACGGTGTCGAGGTACTGCGGTTCGGTGGTCTTCAGACCGGATTCCTGCCGTCACCGTTTCAGATCGTGGAGCGGTGCGATATGTACCGGCTACGCCGGTACTTCCCCGACAGCACGACTGATCCGTCACGCTCTCCGGTAATTCTTGTGCCGCCGATGATGATGTCGGCCAACGTGTTTGACGTCACCAGAGACCAGGGCGCGGTCGGAGTCCTGCATGACCTCGGTGTGGACCCGTGGGTGGTGGACTTCGGCTCACCGGACCGGGAAACCGGTGGGCTCGAACGCACTTTGAGCGACCATGTCGTCGCGCTGAGCCGGATCATCGACTCCGTACACGCACACACCGGCCGCAATGTGCATTTGGCGGGCTACTCGCAAGGCGGCATGTTTTGCTACCAAGCCGCGGCCTACCGTCGCTCCGCGGGCCTGGCCAGCGTCATCACATTCGGGAGCGCCGTCGATTCGCTCAGCGGTCTGCCGTTCGGAATTCCCGCGGCCCTGGCGGGCCGCGCCGCCCAGTTGTTTGCCGACCACGTCTTCAACCATCTCTCGGTGTCCGGATGGATGGCCCGTACCGGCTTTCAACTTCTGGACCCGATCAAGGCGGCGCGCGCGAGATGGGACTTTCTACGCCAACTTCATGACCGAGAGGCGTTGCTGCCCAGGGAACAGCAACGTCGCTTCCTCGAGGTGGAGGGCTGGGTGGCATGGTCGGGACCCGCGGTCGCCGAGCTGTTACGACAGTTCGTGGTCCATAACCGCATGATGGCCGGCGGCGCCGTGATCGACGGCACGTTGATCACGCTCGCGGAAATCAGCTGTCCGGTCCTCACCTTCATCGGCGAGGTCGACGACATTGGCCAACCCGCGTCCGTGCGAGGAATCCGGCGTGCCGCCCCCCGCGCTGAGGTGTCCGAGGTGTTATTGCGGGCAGGTCATTTCGGGCTCGTTGTCGGATCGACCGCGGCCACACGCACGTGGCCCACCGTCGGTCAATGGGTGCTGTGGCAAGACGGTCAAGGGCCTAGGCCCGACGGCGTACGTCCGATGGCGGCCGACAGCGTCGGGATCGATGGCGCCGTCGGGCTGTCGTCGCGTATCGGTCACTCGGCGGGTGCGCTGGCCGAACTGAGTATCGGCGTGAGCCTGGGGTTGGCCGACGCCGCAGCGGGGGCGGCGCGTAGCAGCCGGGGGATCGCCGCAGAGGCTGTGCGTACCGTGCCACGGCTCGCCCGCCTCGGGCGGCTGCAGCCCCATACCCGGGTGTCGTTGGGCGGCCTGATAGCCGAGCAGGCGAACAGAGCGCCCGAGGAGGAATGCTTCCTTTTCGAGGATCGGGTCCAGACCAACGCGGCGGTTGATCGCGGCATCGACGACGCGGTGCGCCGCCTCATCGCCGTGGGTATCCGTCAAGGAGCCCACATCGGTGTGTTGATGGACACCAGTCCCAGCGCCGTCACCGCGATCGCGGCACTGTCGCGGCTCGGCGCGGTGGCGGTGCTGCTACCCCCAGACGAGGACCTCGCCGCCGCCGTCCAACTGTGCGAGGTGGCAGACATCGTCACTGACCCAACTCATCTGGCGGCGGCCGCCACGACCGGCACCAGGGTGCTCATCCTCGGTCACGGCCGCAGCGCCGATCTCTGCCGGCGAGAATCGGACCGGGTTGTCGAGCTGGACCGCCTCGACCTGTCCGGTGCGCGGCTGCCGCAGTGGTATCGCCCGAACCCGGGCCGGGCACGTGATGTCGCCTTCGTGTTCTTCAACACGACGGGAGGGCGCCGGGTGGTCAAGGAGGTCACGAATCATCGGTGGGCGCTGTCGGCCTACGGCACGGCTACCGCTGCCGCGCTCGGCCGAAGTGACACGATCTATTGCCTGACCCCGCTGCACCATCCGTCGGGTCTGCTGGTCGGCCTCGGCGGCGCGGTCGCCGGCGGGTCGCGCATCGCCTTGACCCGAGGTGTCGACCCAACGCGGTTCGCCGATGAGGTCCACCGCTACGGGGTCACGGTGGTGGCTTACACCTGGGCCATGTTGCACGAACTGGTGGAGGCGACGTCGCCCGAGCTTGCCGAACATCATCCGATCCGCCTTTTCATCGGCGCCGGGATGCCGACCGGGCTGTGGCACAAGGTCACCGACCGATTCGCGCCCGCCCGCGTGCTGGAGTTCTATGCCTCCACCGAGGGGGACGCGGTGCTGGGCAATGTCGCCGGCACGAAGACCGGGGCCAAAGGTCGGCCGCTGCCAGGCAGCACCGAGATTCGGCTGGCCGGCTACGACGCCGCGACGGGGCGGTTCATCGAGGATGACCACGGTTTCGTGCGCCCCTGCGCGGACGACGAGGTAGGCGTACTGCTGGCGAAGCCGCGCTCCGGGCCCGATGCCGCGAGCGTGTCGATGCGTTCGGTATTCGTCAAGGGAGACACGTGGATCACCACAGACCACCTGTTTCGCCGCGACAGCGACGGCGACTTCTGGTTCGTCGACAACAGGAACACTGTGATCCAGTCGGTGCGTGGACCGGTCTTCTGCCAGCCGATTTGCGACGCCCTCGGCGAAATCACCGTGATCGACCTGGCCGTGGTCTATCCCGTTGCGACCGACACGCACGACGTCGCGGTTGCGGCCGTGACGCTTGGCAAAGGCGGCGTCCTCACTGCCCACACGCTGACCACCGCGTTGAGCGCCCTGCCCCGGGACCAGCGTCCGGCCATCGTCCAGATCGTTGACCGCATGCCGCTCACGCCCTCCTACCGCCCCCTGTCGACCGCGCTGCGGGCGGCCGGGCTGCCGGTGCCGGGGGAATCGACCTGGTACCACAACTTCACTGACGGCCGCTATCGACAACCGGCCATCGTCGGGGGCACGCCATGACGCCTGGCCTCAGCAACCGCGAAGTGCGTGTACTCCTGGGTCGCTTTGTGGCCCGCTACACGGTGGGTGATCCGACGACCGCGACACAGATCGCCCAAAACAGTGTGTTCGAACGATTCGCCCGCGCCGGGTACGTCGTGAGCGGTCTGCTGCACCTGACCATCGGCTACCT
>NZ_DATJYB010000238.1:0-34074 GCF_035499775.1 Mycobacterium sp.
GCAAACCGGTTCGCGTAGGTCATTCCTTCGTTCGCGTAACATCCCAAAACACGAGATCGGGCGAGTTAACCTAAGCAAGGGGACTCGCCCCCTCTCGTGTTTTTTGTTGTGGACGAATTTCTGAGAGGTTCTGATGCCGGCCGACTACGACGAGCTGTTCCAGTCGGCTGAGGGCACGGACGCTGCGGACCCGATGGAATCCGAGACGTTCTTCGATGTCAACGCTTCCTATCCGGCGACCGCCGCGCCGAAGGCCAACGGCCAGCCGCCCGCGGAGCCGGCCGAATGGATGCAGCAGTTCAAGCAGGCCCCGTCCGCACCCCCGCCCGAACCTCCCTCGCTGGTCACCGGGGGCTTCTCGGCCGAGCCCGAAGCGCCGGCGTCCGCGATGCCGTCCGGCGAACCCGCGCCCGCCGGACCGACCCGGCCCCCGATGCCGATCGGGGGGCCGCCGCCGGCACCACCCGAAGCTCCCCCGGCACCCCCGGAAGCTCACTTGGCTGAACCCGAACCTCAGCTAGCCGAACCCGAACCTCCCGCGGCGGCGATGCCGTCCAGCGGACCCTCAGCCACCAGACCCCAGCGCCCCCCGATGCCGATCGGCGGACCGCCGCCCGCCCCACCCGAACCAACTCCGGCTGAACCCGAGCTACCGCCGCCGCCATCGGAGCCGCCACCGGCCGAACCCGAATCCCGTTCAGCCCCAGCCGAGTCCCTGTGGTCGGTTGCGAAACCCGCATCCGAACCGGCGCCGCCCCGCCGGCCCCCTCCCCCAGCGCCCCCACGGGCCCCGATGCCGGCGGGCGGACCCCAACAACCTCCGTCCACCCGTCCGAGACGACCCCCGATGCCGGTTGACGGGCCCCAACAACCGTCGCCGCGACCACCCCAGGCGGGGACTCCGCCCGAGCCACCCCGTCGCACCCGGCCGCACCGCTACCGCCCGGACCCACCCGACGACGCGACCCCTGCGACCGCTGCGACCCCTGCGGCCAGTCGCCCCGTCGCGTTCCGCACCCGCAGAGACGCACCGGGGCCACCCCCGAGTGTTGAACCGGCAAGAGGCGTTGAACGGGCAAGAGGCGCGGAACCGGCAGGAAGCGCGGAACAAAGGGAACCGCAGCTCGCTCCTCCCACCAAGCCCACGCCGGCGCAGCCGCCCGCCGACCCCGCAACAGGTCGGCGCGCCCGGCGCCGCGTCGCCCCCGAGCCCGCTCCGGCGGCACGCCCGCCGGCCGCCAGTCGTGCCGCCGTGAAACGCGTAGCGCCGGACGGCGGCATGTTGCGGCGGGCGGAACCCGCGCGTCCCGAGCCCGCCAAGGCCGAGCCCGCCAAGGCCGAGCCCAAGAGGCCCGAGCCGATGACGCCCGGGCCGAGACGGTTGAAGGCCAAGGCGCCGAAAACGGTGCCGCACCGCGGCTGGCGGCGCTGGGTTCACACCTTGACGCGGATCAACCCAGGCTTGTCCCGTGGCGAGAAATACGAGCTGGAACTGCAGACCCGGATTCGCCGAAACCCCCACGGTCCGTACGAGATCGCGATCTTGGGCCTCAAAGGCGGAGCCGGTAAGACGACCGCGACCGTCGCGTTGGGCTCGTTGTTGGCGCGAGTGCGGGGCGACCGGATCCTGGTGCTCGACGCGGATCCGGGCTGTGGAAACCTCGCCGAGCGCACGGGACGGACGTCGGCCGGAAACATCGCGGATCTGCTGTCGGACAATGAGCTGTCGAATTACAACAAGGTCCGGGCCAACACCACGGTCAACGCGGTCAACCTCGAAGTACTCACCGCCGAGGACTACAGCGGCAGGCCCCGGGCGTTCGGCACAGATGCCTGGCACTACACGGCCGATTCCGTGTCGAAGTTCTACAACGTCGTGCTGGCCGACTGCGGAGCGGGCATGCTCGACCCGGCGACCCGCGGAGTGCTTGCCACCGCGGCCGGCGTGGTGATCGTGACCAGTGTGTCGATCGACAGCGCCCGCCAGGCCGCGACCGCACTGGACTGGTTGCGCAACAACGGGCACACGGACCTGATGAGCCGCGCCTGTATCGTGCTCAACCACGTCACACCGAAAGACCCCAATATCGCGGCCAAAGACCTGGCCAAGCGATTCGAACAGCAAGTTAGACCCGGCCGCGTTGTGGTCTTGCCCTGGGACAAGCACATCGCGTCCGGAAACGAGATAGAACTCGACCGGCTCGATCCAGTTTTCCGTCGTAGGGTGCTCGAGCTGGCCGCAGTGCTATCCGACGATTTCGAGAGGGCTGGACGTCGTTGAGCGCCCCTGCAGTTGCTGCCGGTAAGACCGCTCCCGGGGCATCCGGGACTCCCCCCGCCAGGCCCGCGGCCACCCGGGTGACCGTACTGACCGGCAAACGGATGACCGACTTGGTGCTGCCATCGGCCGCGCCGATGGAAAGCTACATCGACGAGACCGTCGCGGCGCTCGCCGAAATACTGGAAGATACCCCGGCCGATGTGCTGGCCGGCTTCGACTTCTCCGCCCAGGGGGTGTGGACGTTCGCCCGGCCCGGCTGCCCGCCGCTGAAGCTCGACCAGTCGATGGACGACGCCGGAGTGGTGGACGGATCGTTGCTGACCCTGGTGTCGGCAAGCCGCACCGAGCGGTATCGGCCGCTGGTCGAGGACGTCATCGACGCGATCGCGGTGCTCGACGAATCGCCCGAGTTCGACCGGGGGGCGCTGACCCGCTTTATCGCGGTAGCGATCCCGGTCCTCACGGTGGTGATCACGGGTGCCTCGGCACGGGCCTGGTGGGAGACCGGGCGCAGCGTGTTCTGGCCGGTAGGGATGGCGATCGCCGGAATCCTCGCGGTGGTGGGCTGCTTTGTCGCGAACAGGTTCTACGAGAATGCGCGGCTTTCCGACAGCCTGTTGCTCACGGCGTACCCGCTGTTCGCCACCGCCGCAGCGCTGGCAATCCCGTTCCCGCACGGGGTCAAGTCGCCGGGAGCGCCGCAGCTCGCCGGCGCCGCGGCGGCCATTCTGTTCTTGACGCTGCTCACCCGGGGTGGCCGGGTCAGGCGTTCGGAGTACGCCTCGTTCACCGTGATCACCGCGATCGCCATCGTCGCGGCCGCCCTTGCCTACGGCTATGGCTACGGGCGCTGGGTCCCTGCCGGAGCCATCGCGTTCGGGCTGTTCATCGTGACGAATGCGGCCAAACTGACCGTCGCGGTCGCGCGGATCGCCCTGCCGCCGATTCCGGTTCCCGGCGAGACAGTGGCCCACGAGGAACTGCTGGATCCCGTCGAGACCGACGCGGCCAGCGAAGACGAAACGCCGACCTGGCAGGCCATCATCGCTTCGGTGCCCGCCTCCGCCGTGCGGCTGACCGAGCGCAGCAACCTGGCCAAGCAATTGCTGATCGGGTACGTGACGTCCGGCACCCTGATCCTGGCTGCCGGGGCGATCGCGGTCGTGGTGCGCGGACACTTTTTCATACACAGCCTGGCGATAGCGGGTCTGATCACCATCACGTGCGGGTTCCGGTCACGGCTCTACGCCGAGCGTTGGTGCGCCTGGGCGTTGCTGGCCGCGGCCGTCGTCATTCCAACGGGAGTCATCATCCGGCTGTGCCACTGGTATCCGCACATCGCCTGGATGCTGTTGGCCGGCTACGTGGTCACCGGCATCGTGGTGCTGCTGACCGTGACGGCGGCGTCGAGGCGGACTCGTCGCACTTCGCCCGTCCTGAGGCGGACTCTGGAGCTGGTCGACGGCGCGGCGGTCGCTTCGATCATTCCCATGCTGCTGTGGATCACCAGCGTCTACGACATCGTCCGAAATATCCGGTTCTGAACCGCCCCGCCTAGCCCATTACCGCAGCTCAGGGGCTAGCGCGGGCCTTGGAAATTACTGCACTTCCGCTCCTGCGGGTCCGGTAAAATTTGCTGAATGGGCAACGTAGAGAGGGGATCCGACAATGGTTGACCCACTGTCCGTTGATCCAGCCCGGCTGAAAGAAGCCGGGGCCCAGCTGCTGGGCCTCGTCTTTCCGCAGTCCCCGCCGCCGATGACAGTGCCCGGATCGGACGCCCTGTCGGCCGCCATCAATGCGACCATGCCCAACATCGAGTCGCTGGTAAGCGAGGGTCTGCCTGGCGTAAAAGCCGCCCTCACCAGGACCGCGACCAGTATGGGCGAGGCCGGCGATACCTACCAGATGGCCGATCAGTCGATGGGCGAAGCTCTCGGCAAGTTCAAATTCAGCGCTGATGACCTGATGTCCGGCAAGGCGCTGGGAACGGTGAGCGGTCAGATGTCCCAACTGGCCAGCTCAGCGACGGACAAGTTGCCGCCGCCGCTCCAAGAGACGGCGTCACAGCTCTCCGCGGAGGCCACCAAGCTGCAGCCCCGGGTGGAAGCGACAGTGCCGCAGCTGGTCAAGCTGGCCCCGCAGGCCGCTCAGGCGGCGCAGCTGGCATCTCCGCTGATGTCGACCCTCGGTTCGGTCGCGGGGCAAGGCGGCGCCGGCGCCGGCGCCGCGGCGGCGCCCGCCGAGTTGGCCAGTGACACGAAGCCGGACCCGGACGGGTCCGACGACGACCAGGACAGCGACGACGGCGCCGCACCCGGCTCACACGGCAAGGGCAGCGCTCCCACCCACAGCGGCACCGCCGTCGGCGCGCGCCGCACGGGAACCACCGTCTAGCGCGTCGAACGTGGGGGAAATACACGCATTTCCAGCACTTTTCGTCCATATCACCCATGCTCGGCGAGTCGAGGCGCCATCGGGGCGCCCGATAAGAAGAGCCGGCGCCCTGGTTCGCGAACGGCGAGTGCGGACGCGGCTGCATCGGTAGCATGGCCCAGCGGAGTGGGGCGAGAGGGGTCAGCCGGTGGATGAAGTCGCGTTCGGGCGTTATCGGTTGCTGTCGCTGATCGGCGAGGGCGGCATGAGCAAGGTGTACCGGGCCAACGACACGGTGATCGGCCGCGACATCGCGATCAAGGTGCTGCCGCCGGCGATCGCGGCAGAACCGGGGTACGAGGAGCGGTTCCGGCGTGAGGCCCAAGCCGCCGCCCGGCTCAGCGAACCCCACATCATCCCGGTTTACGACACAGGGGAAATCGACGGCCAGCTATATCTGGTGATGCCGATCGTCGCGGGCACCGATCTACACAGCCTGCTCAGGCGGCACGGACCGATGAGTCCGCAACGAGCCGTACACGTGATCGAGCAACTCGCTGCGGCGCTGAACGTGGCGCACCAGCACGGGTTGGTGCACCGTGACGTCAAACCGTCGAACGCACTGGTGACCGACGACGACTTCGTGTATCTGATCGACTTCGGTATCGCCCACGACGCCGGAGCCACCAAGCTGACGCGCACGGGCGCGGTGGTGGGCACCATGGCCTACATGGCGCCGGAGCGGTTTACCGCAGGTACCGCCGACGCCCGCAGCGATGTGTACGCGCTGGCGTGCGTGCTCTACGAATGCCTGACCGGCGCCCAGCCGTATCCCGGGGACACCGTCGAACGCCAGATCGCCGGGCACCTGACGCTTCCCCCTCCCAAACCCACCGACCTCAACCCCGCTGTTCCGCCCGGGTTTGACGCGGTCATCGCGGCTGGCATGGCCAAGAAGCCGGAGGAGCGCTACCAGAGCGCCCGTGAGCTGGCGACCGCCGCGCGCACGGCGCTGGCCAGCGCGCCGGCTCCGGCCCCCATCCCGCAGCCCGCACCCACCGTGGCTGCCCAGCCGGCGCCAACCACACCCGTCACCCCCTGGCCCGCCTACGGTGCGCAGCCGCACTATCCGGCCGTCCCGCCGCAGCCCTACGGCCAGCCGCCGCCGTACGTTCCGGGGCCGCCCGGCCCGGGAGCGCCGTATCCCCCGCAATTCCAGCCCCCGCCGCAACGAGCACCCCGCTCGAGTCCGTTCGCGGGCGTGCCGCGCGGTGACTTCACGCTCGACGCGGCCGCCGTCGTCGCCTTGCTGGCGATACTGCTGCTGCCCTGGACGGCGACCCAGATGGGCTACAGCCGACCCGAAGTCATCGTCGGCTGCCTGCTCGGTCTCTGCGCGGTGGCCCTGCCTTACCTGAGCCGAACGGGCATGTTCGGGTCCGGGTGGACGCCGAAAAAGCTCCGGGTTGCCAAGCTGGTCACCGCTGTGCCGTTAGGGCTATGCGCTGCAACATATTTCGTCATCGACGCGATACTCGGTGCGATCAACGGCGGACTGACCCAGTACGCGCCCGCCGCCGGTGCGTGGATCGCTGCAGCCGCTTCAGTGCTGGCGGCCCTGCCACGCCGGTCGGACCTGATCGACGGTGGCTCGCCAGGCAATACCCGGCTGTGGGGAAACGTTCTGACCGTCACCTGCGTGGCACTGCCGGCGTGTGCGGCGCTCGCATTGCTCAGCGTGATGTTCGGTACCTACCGGTCACTGCCCGCGGTGCTCGAATTGCGCGCCCTGATCGCACTTCCGATCACCGAGGCGGTGATCTTGGGGATCTGGGTGATCGCGGTGTGGAAGGTCGCCCGGCAGGCCGCCCGCGGCGACGCGGCGGGGCGCCTCGTGCTCGCCGCCGCCGGTGCCGGCGCGCTGGTCTGGGCCATCTTTGCGGCCGTCGGCCAATTCACCCTCGGTACCGCCGAGTCGCTGCATCTGCCGTTCGGCGGGTTCACCCTCACAATGGTCGCCGCGCTGGTGGCCTCGTCGCCGTCGCTGCGTCAGCCCGGCGAGTGGTCGGAGGCGCAGACGTGGCTCTCGGCGGCGCGCGGAGTCCTCGGTCTGGCCGTCGTCGCGGACATCTTGCTACTGGCGCAGGTGATCGCCGCCGTGACGCTGACCGGCGCGCTGACCGTCGCGGTGTTCACCGCCGTGATCTGCGCCGGGGTGGGTGCCATCGCGGCGGACTGGGCGCGAGGACAGGTGATTCTCAACGCTTTACGCTGCCGCGTCCCCGTCCTGGTCGCGTCGACGGTTCAGGCTGTCACCGGGATTGTGGCGATCCTGGTGATGGGGCTCAGCCCGAACCCCTGGGAAGTGGTGACAGGCCCGGAAGTGATTGCGGCGCTTGCATTGCCGGCGGCGGCCGCGGGGTTTGTCACACTGCCGAAGCCGATCCGGACGTTCTTCCCGACCGCCGCCCCGATACCGCCGTCCGGTCCGCCCCTGGCGCCGGATCCCGCCGCCCTGGCCGCTGATCCCGGCACGCCGCCCCACGTCCTGCACAACCTGGCGCAGCAACACATCGCGCTGTGGCCGCGCATCGCAGGCAATCCCGCCGCCCCGCACGACCTGCTCGCGTGGCTGGCTCAGTCCCCCGACCCCGAAGTCCACGCCGCGCTGCGCGCCCGTCAACGGTGAGGCCCGATCCGATGAATCCCGAAGGACCACACATGAGTTGGCAAGCCCCGCCGACTCAGTACGCACCGCAGTACGCCGCGGCCCCCGCAGTCCCCGCGCCGCAACACCCCGGCCGGGGGCCGGGGCAGACGGCGATCCTGCGCTGGGTGGGAGCCGCCGTCGCCGTCTGTCTGCTGCTTACCGGCGCGGTGGTGCTGCACCGGACCGTGCTGTCGAGTGTTTTCGGCGGGGCGGCCTCACCGGAGGAGGCGGTCAACCAGACGATCGCGGCCATCGAGCACGGTGACCTTACGCGGCTGGGCTTGTTCGTGCCGCCCGACGAGGTCGCCGGGCTCGGCGAGGTCGCGAAACAGGCCAAGCGCATCTCGTCGGACCTGGGTGCGGGCGGCGGCCTGAGCGGCGGCAAGGCAAGCGAGGCCGGCGTACAGGTGAGCGTCAAGAACCTCAAGCTCAAAACCCAGAACGAGCAGACTGGACTGACCAAGGTCAGCATCGAAAACGCCGACATCACAGCGTCATTCGATCCCGCGAAGGTTTCCGGTCCGATGAAGACCTATCTCGACAAGCGGGGTGCGCAAGCGAAGAGCACGACGATCACGGTCCGTGGCGCCGACATCACGACCGACGGCAGCACGCGCACATTCCGTATCAATGACCGTCAGCAGTCGCCCTTTGTGATGACGGTCCAACGGGACGGCAGCTGGTATGTCAGCCCGCTGTTCACCTTGTTCCAGTACGCCACCGAGGAACGGGGCTACCCGACTTCAGCGGCTGCTGCCGCACCCGGCTTCGGCTCACCGGTCGAGGCGGCCCAAGGCTATCTGTCCGCGCTGGCAAAGTCACTCAACAATCGCGACATCACCGAATTCGCCCGGGCTACCGGAGGCGTCGAGGGCCGTCTGCTGCTGACCTACCGCAACCTGGTCAACTCGAGGCTGGACAAAATGAGCAGCAGCAACTTCTCGATGGACCTCGGCGGCAGCCAGTTCCGGGTGCTGTCCGTCGACGGAAACACCGCCCGGGTCCGGCCGGAGAGCCTGCACCTGACCATCACGGAGTCCAGCGAAACCCATCGGGTCGACTGGGACGGCCAGTGCCTGAAGGTCGAAAACCCTGGACACGTGCAGCGAATCTGCCTGGGCGACAAGTCGACCATCGGCCCGTACACCCCACTCGTCGAGCGCCTCGACTATCTGGTCGCGGTCCGCTCCGACGGCGGCTGGAAGGCCAGCGCCACGCGCACGGTGTTCAGCTGGGCTGCCGACGCGCTGAGCTGGATCGGTGCTGCCGAGATGCCGGTGATCAAGGCGCTGACCCGGCAAGACCCGACCGAGCTGACCAAAGTCGCGAAGGTCGCTGACACGATAGGCATCGGCAGCACCGGCACGGTCAACATCCCTGCGATCGGACCCTACGTCGACGGCGGGTATGCGGTCGTCACCATCCCCAACCCGGGGGGCCGGCGGTTCGCCGTGTACTGCCGCGCGAAAAGCATGGGATGTAACGTCGCCACGCTCGTCACGCCGTCCGGTAAGAGCCAGAAACGCTACGCAGGTGGACGCGGCGGCGAAACGGGCGACTACAAGGCGATCCTTATCGCCGGGACCGGCGACGTCGAGGTCTCTGTCGAATCGCGCTGAGTTCACCCGGCCGAGCAGCCGTGGAAGGTCAGGAGGCGTCGGCCAGGGCGCTGTCCATTAGCCCGGCGACGTACTCCCAGTACAGCCAATCCGCGACGGCAGGACGCTGGGCCTCCGCGTCGGCCGCGGAGTATGCCCGATGCAACGCCAGCTCTCGGGCGTGCGCGGCATAACCGTGGAAAGCCCGCAGATGCGGGGCCTCCCGGCCGGCGGCGTTGGTGGTCATGAACTTCATGACCTCGAACCACATCATCACCCGGTTGTCTTCCGGCGCGTTTTCGGCGGCCGGCGCCGGCGGCAACAGGTCGGTCAACTGCTGGTCCTTGGTGTCCGCGAGCCGGGCCGACGCCTCGGGGTCGACGACCCGCAGCCGGGACAGCCCGGCCATCCGCCCGCTTTCGGGTATGTCGTCGGCCTCGAGGATGATCTTGGCCGCACCGGGATCGGAGTTGGCCAACTGCTCCTCGGTGCCGATCACGGCACGCAGCTTGGTCTCGTGATGGACCGCCCAGCCCTGCACGGCCATCACCGGATAGGTGGCGCAGCGGGCCCGGTCGGCGGCCGGGATCTCGTCGTCGGCGCTGGCCAGGTAGACCATGTCCGGCAACTCCACCCCTTCGGGGATGTAGGCCAGCCCATAGCTGTTGGCCAGCACGATCTTGCCGTCCTTGGTCACCGCGGTGATCCAGTAGAAGCCGAAATCGCCATTGCCGGGGGTGTCGGATGCGTTCAATGCCGCCGCGATACGCCGAGCCACGTTCAGTGGGTCGTCTTTGGCGCTGCCACGGGCGCTGGACGCCGCTGCGGCGGCGTCGCGCGCGGCCCGCGCGCCGGAGACCGGGATCAGCGACGCGATCGCGCCGGGATCCAGCAGGTCGCCGGGATTATGGTGGCCGGCGGGAGCTGCCGGACGCATCGCACCCGCCGCGCGGGTGCCGCCAGAGGACGACGACGTCCCGGTTGCCTTGCCCGCCGAACCCAGCGGGGCGCGCCCGGTCCCGGAACGCGCCGAGGCCGGCGACACCGAGCCCGAATTCCCGAGCGAACCGGGACCCGCGCCCGCACCAGGACCGGGACCCGCGCCGACACCGCCCAACCCGCCAACGCCCGCGCGCCCGGCCGCCGCACCGCCGGTGGCGGCGGCGGGGGCCACCGCCGCTGACGTGTCGTCGCCGGCCGATGTCCCTGGCGAGGCGGTCGCCGGCTGAGCGGCATGCCCGATGGTGTCTTCCATCAACGCCGCCGGCCGCACGTGGGCCCCCGGGTCGGCTGCCGCCGGGACCTGCGGGTCCACCGGCGTGGCCGGACGGCTGTCGGGCGACGGCGGCACGGACGGGTTCACCGGCTGCGGCGCGGGCCCCGGCGTCGGTGTGGGAGTCGGCGTCGGCGTCGGCGTCGGCGTGGGAGTCGGCGTCGGCGTCGGCGTGGGGGTCGGCATCGGGGTTGGCGTGATCGGAGTGACCGGCGTAACCGGATTCACCGGGGTGACCGGGGTGACCGGGGTGTCCGGCGTCGGCTTGATCGGAGTGACCGGGGTGACCGGCGTGACCGGATGCACCGGCGTAACCGGATTCACCGGGGTCACCGGCGTGACCGGCCGCGGGACGACGGGTGTGACCGGGTTGACCGGGTTGACCGGGTTGACCGGGTTGATCGGGTAGACCGGCGTGACCGGCGTCGGTACCTCGGGTGTAACCGGGGTGATCGGTAGATCCGCCGGCGGTCCGTCCAGGGTCGGTATCTCGACGGCCGGCGGCACTTTCTGGTTCAGCAGGTCCTTCAGCGCATTGTGCGGGGGTTGCCAGTTCTTGGACTCGAGCACCAACTCGGCGGTGCTGTTGACCACGCCGACGTTGGCCCCGTGCGCGGCGTTGATCAATTTGTTAATCGCGGTGGCTTTTTCGTCGGAGTCCATCTCGGTGTCATTCTCCAGGATGGATATGTCCCGATGCGCGCCGTCCACATTGTTGCCGATATCGGATTTCGCCTGCACGACCAGCCCGGCGACATGCTGGTGCCAGGTGATCACCGTCGCCAGATAATCCTGCAGCGTCATCATTTCGGTGACGTTTTTACCGAGCGCACCATTGGCGGCAGTGGCCGCGGTCCCCGACCAAACACCACCTTCGAAGACCTGAGTTTTCTGCCGCTTGGTGGCATCCAGGACGTCGGTGACTTTCAGCAGCATCCGGTGGTACTGCTGGGCCCGGTCGTAGTAGCTGTTCTCGTCGGTGTCCGGCCAGCCGCCCGGGCTCAGCATCGACTCGGCATACTCACCCGTCGGCCTCGCAATGCCCATCGCCTACTCCTCTTCCAACAGCTGCCAGGCCGCGTCGACCACACATCGTTCCAACCAGCCTAACCGACACTAAGACCAGCTAGATGCAGCAATTTCGGCGTCAGGACCTGCTGGAAGCCGGTGTTGCCGACCACCCGCCAGAGCAGTCGCGGTCGGGACGGCTACGCCCCGGGCAACTGCTCGGCAAGCTTGCCCAGCACCGCGTTCAGCTGGTCCCCGGACACTTTGGTGTAGGCCTGTGCCGCTTGCTGCGCATTCTGTAGCGCCTCGTTGATCCGTGCTTCCACCAACTGGTAGCCCTGGTCCAGCAGGCCACTCTCGATCTTGAGGCTGGTGAGCCATTGGTAGCCGTTTATCTCTACATGGACGGTTCGCTCTGCGTCCGTGGCCCGGAAGACCCCTTCGCCCATCTGGTTGAACTGACTTTCCAGAGCCGCTTGAAATTGCGACAACACAGCCAGCACCTTGAAGGATTCGGGGTTCAATTCCTCCATCATTTCGACTCCTTACCAGTTGGACTGCGGCGATTACCGATTACGGCCTCGGTCCACGCCCGATCTTCTTTGTAGAGCGCTTCATCGTCTTGTTGAGAGGTCTTGCTCTTGCTGGATCCGCCCGCGCCGTGTGCACCGCCCATCGGCATACCGCCCATGCCACCGCCGGCCGCTCCGGAACCGGCGGCCGCGCCGCGGCCGGCACCCGCCGCGTCAGTGGTCGCCGCCGGCGCCACAGCCCCTGCGTCGACTGCAGGTGCGAGCGGCCCCCCTCCGCCCGCGCCGCCACCACCAAGGGACATCGGCTTCATCCCGCCGGCGCCGCCGCCGGGCATCTTCGGCGCCTCGTGGTGCGCGGCCCCGGTCAGCGTCGCCCCCGCGCCGCCGGCCGGCGAACCACCGCCCGACCCGCCCGACCCCATCTGCGGCATCTGCGGCATCTGCGGCATCTGGCCGCTGCCGCCGCCGGTCAGCGCGCTCATGATCTGGCTGGGGATCAGGCCCTGAGGCGGCGGCGTGTCGATCTTCACGGCGGCCGGAGGCTTGGGCGGATTGATCGGATCCAGGCTCGCCTTGGTGTTGTAATCCGACAACACCTGGGTCGACGTGTCCTGGTAGGCCTTGTACTGCTTCATCAGCTCTTGCCTGACCCCATCAGAGGTGGCTTGGGCGTAGGCCCTCTCCAGCCCTTCTACCTGAGCCAACGTCGGATGCTGCGCGACCGCCCACTTGTGCAGCTCCGCGACGTATCGAGCCTGCTTAGCCATCGACGCGCTCAATTGCGCCATGAAGCCGACCCACTGATTCTGCTGATCCATGGATGCCGTCACAGCGGCGGCCGCCTCGCCTTCCCAGTTCTGAAAGCCCCGGAATCGCGTGACGATCCCTTGCAACGTCAGGTTGTAGTCCATCCACTGATCGGCAAACGCCGCAAAAGAGGTGGACTGGTCGGGTTCGGCGACCTGCCGCGCCGCCGCTTTGAGGTCGGTGAAATCGGGTCCGCCTGCGGTCGCCGTCTGCGTGTCGGACAACGCCGTCGGGCCGGTGTCACCGGCCGAGAGCATCTGGGACGCATCGGATACGGTGCCGCCGCTGGTCATCGCCGCCGCGCCGGTCTCGTCGACTTCGCCGTAGGCTTTGGCCGCGTTCCGCATCGAGGTGGCCAGACGTGTCCACTCCTGATGGCCCGCCTGCAGGTAGTTCAGCATGTTGTTGGAGGACAACACCAGTTGCCTGGCCGCAGTGTCCGCCGCCTTGAAGCCACACGGCTTCATCGGGGTGATGTTCGGGAGCGTCGGTAGCGCTTGCTCCACTTCGGTGGCCCTGCCCAATATTTCGGTCTGTTCCACCGTCATCGTCTGCGGCTGCGTCATCTCGCTGAATCCTCCTTTGTGCTACAGCCATTATCGTCGCTGAAATCACCGCCTCCCGCACCAAAATTCGAGGTCCCGCCATAACGCCGTCGCCGGACTGTCACCGCGAACTACTTGGGCAGGGACAGCTGATAGCGGCTTTCCTCGGGTGGGGAAATGCGCTGAATCGGCAGCTGGCGGTGGCGCGGAGTGCTGATGCCGTTGTGCCGCAATATCACCCGGTCGACGCCAGGATGCGGACCCAGATACGTCGTCGCGTTCGGCCAGGTCACCTTGGCCACCGAACCGATCTGTGCGCCGATCAGTTCCGCGAACTCCTTGAACTGCGGTCCGACGGTGACCACGGCACCCGCGGCCGCCGCGCGCACCGCGAACTGAGCGAAAGTCTGGGCGTCACCCAGGCTCAGGGTGGCGTCGACGTCGTCGAACGGCATGTACACCGGACACTTGTTGGACGTCTGGCCGATCAGTACACCCGCCGACCCGATCGGCAGCTGACAGTGCCGGTTGGCGACGAGGGTCTGGCCGGCCAACCCGGACCGCTGGCCGCCGAACAACCGGGAGAACCCGCGTGGTGTCTTCGGCTTCCCCAGCGTGGTCAACAGCACCGTGGAGCGCGGCGGCTCCCCGACGACGACCCGGACCCGGGTGATGGTGTGGTCGGCACGTGTCGACCACCACGCATCCGGACCGGACGGCGCCGTGTAGGCCACGGTGTAGGTGTTGCGGCCCAGGATCATCGCCCACTTCTCGCGCGCGAAGCCGATGTCGGTGGCGTGGTCGAAATCGTCGAAACTGCGGCAACACACCGCGTCGACGCCGTGACTGGCCAGCTGGTCGGCGATGCGCGTCGTCGACGCCACCAGGTACCGCGCCAGCCCCGGCACGCCCTCGTCGCGGCGCAGCGACGACCTGCGGGTGCGCTTCGGATCGCCACGCAACACGATCCAGGTGCGCCGGCTGGCGGGAGCCGGGTCGATACCGGTCACCTGCCGATACACCCGGACCACATCGCGTGTTGCGGTGGTGCCGACCCGGTAGCCCGCCGACACGACGTCGGCCTCCAGGTCCGGACAGTGCACCGACAGCAGGTCTTCCAGCAGCCGGGTGTCCAGCATGTCGTCGGTGTGGGCCTTGCCGTCGACGATCACCGTCGGCGTGAACGGCCTGGGGATGAGCTCGATGACCGAAACCAGGTCCTCGCCCTGCCAGCGCACCGCGACGTGATCCCCCGGCTTCACCGTCGCGCCGACGACGGGTTCCGACGGGGGGTTGGGCAACTTGCGCCGCCGCCGGAACCACCGGAAGACGGTCGCCACCCAGCCCGTCACCCGGCGCCCGGAGAAAGTGACCATCATCAGGACGGCGAGCAGCCCCACCAGAGCCGGGCCCAGCCATGGGTAGCGGGTGTCCATGAACAACATGACGGCGGGCGGGCCCAGCGCCGCCAGCCACACCGCGTGCCCGGTGCTGAACCGCAGCCGTATCGGACTCCTCATGGGCGCCTCAACGCGCGGCTGACCAGTGCCACCAGGGCCAGCGTCAACGTCAGTCCCCCGACCGCCAGCGCCACATACGTGATGGGCCGGTGATCGGGGCCGGGTGCTGCGACCGGGGCCGGAACCCGCCTGACGTTGATCGGCGCCGAGGCGGGGCCCGCCGGGATGTCCCAGGTGAGCGCCGCGACCGCGTCGATGACGCCGTTGCCGACGACGTCGTCGACGCCGCCTCCCGGATGTCGCGTGGTGGACGTGATGCGGTTGATGACCTGAGCCGGAGTCAGGTTGGGGAAGCGCTGGCGCACCAGCGCCGCCAGCCCCGAAACATACGCCGCGGCAAACGAAGTGCCCGCGATCGGCACCGGGCCCTCCTTGCCCTGCAGCGCGTTCACCACCTCGCCGTGGTAGCCCAGCGCGACGATGTTTTCCGCGGGCGCGGCGACGGCGACCCACGGTCCGTGCATCGAGAAGGAGCTCGGCGTGCCGTTCTGCCCGATGCCCCCGACAGTCAGTACCAACGGTGCGTACCACGCCGGCGTCACGATCGTCCCTACCTTGGCCCAACCGCGAGGGTCGGCAGGCGTCGACGCATCCGGCAGCGGATTCTGCGTGCAGTCGCCACCGGTGTTGCCGGCCGCCACGACGATCACCGTGTTCTTGACGTTGACCGCGTAGTTGATGGCCGCGCCCAGGGTGACCTCGTCCAGCGGCCTGGTCACCTTGTAGCAGGCGGCTTCGCTGATGTTGATCACCCCCACGCCCAGGTTGGCGGCGTGCACCACCGCCCGGGCCAGGCTGCGCACCGATCCCGCGGCCGGTGTGGAATTGGGGTCGTTCTGATTGACCTGCGCGTTGACCGGCTGGAAGGCCTCCGACGTCTGACGCAGCGAGAGCAGGCGCGCGTCGGGCGCGACGCCGACGAATCCGTCGGTGGGTGCGGGCCGGCCGGCGATGATGGACGCGGTCAGCGTCCCGTGGGAGTCGCAGTCAGACAACCCGTTGCCGGCCTGGTCGACGAAGTCGCCACCCGGTTCCGCGGGCACCCGCGGCGAGGCCTCGACGCCGGTGTCGATCACGGCCACCGTCACCCCGGCCCCGGTGGCGAATTTGTGGGCGTCGGCGACAGCCAGGTACGTGTTGCTCCACGGCGGATCGTGGAAGTTGGAGTCCGGCAACGCGGTCGGCGCCGAGCAAATGCTGCGTTGCTGGGTGGGCGTGTCCGGCCCGAGCGTATCCGGCGGCACCGCACCCGGATCGATCGTGGGCGGCTGGATTGCCAACGCAGCGGGCGCAGTCAGCGCGGCCAGCACTGCGAGCACCACCGTCATCAGGAAGAAACGGCGCACCCCCAGGACACTCCCTTCTTCCAAATTCGTTCAGCCGCTGCGCTGCCGCGGCTCGCACGCACGTCTGACCAGCGCGGCGGGCCTGCGTGCATCTTAATCTTTGCGACCACGTCGACGGCCCTTTTCGGTCCGCGGCTTGGGTTTCAGTGCAGCTGGCTGGCCAGCTTGTTAACCAGCGCGCCGTTGAGGTACGCGGTGGCCGCCGGGCCGCCGGTGTCGAGCGCGGTGATGGTGGCCGGGTCGTCGACGATGACCAGGACGCCGCGATAGCCGCTGTACAGCGCGGGCAGGCCGCCGTACCCGCCGCCGCCGGCGGCCTTGTCGGTGCGCAGCAACAGGACAACGTCGCCGAAATCGGTCTTGGCGGGGTCGAGGCGCACCACGGCCGGGTCGCCGGGGCCGGCGCGCCGATAGTGCGTGTTGTACGTGAACCCAAGGCCTTCCAGGTAATTGGTCGGTGCGGATACCCGGGCGGCCACGGTGGAGCCGGCGTCGGAGTAGTTGACCGCGGTGATCGACTTGGCGTCGAAGGCCGGGTGCTGGGACTTCATTTTGGATTGTTGGGCAGCCGCGTCCGCGAGCAGCTTCTTGGCGGCGTCCGAGCGGCCCAAAGCGGTGGCGATCCAGCTCAGCTGCGTCTGCCAGGTCCAATCTTGCGAGGTGTCGGCCGGACGGGTCAGGGTGGGCGCGATGGCGGACAGCTTGTCGTAGGTGGGTTTGTCGATATCGGCGGTGTCGATGATCAGGTCGGGTTTGGCTGCGGCGAGCGTCGCGAGCGTGCCGGAATCGGCGGCATCGGCACCGGGGGACACCGGCACGGACGAATGCACCATGGTTTGAAGCCAATTCGGCAAGCCGTCTCGGTTGCCGCCGATCAACACCGGCTGCACACCCAGGGATAACACCGCGTCGGGATCGCCGGGGCCCAGTGCGGCGACGGCCAGCGGTCGGTGCTGCAGCGAGACGGCTCCGTAGGTGCCGTTCAGGGTCTGCGGTTGATAGGGCGCTAAGTCGTTGTGGCGCTGGCTGATAACGATGACGGCGACCACCGCGGCGACCACGAGCGCGATCGCCAGCGCGCCCACCAGGGCGCCGCGGCTGCGCCGCCTCCGCTGTGGCGACGGTGGCGGCACTGGCGGCGCGGCGACCGGCCGCGGCGGTGTGGTCCAGGGTCTGGTCACGTTAGCCCGATCGGGGGTTGCGTGGCCGCCGGTCAGGGCCGCCGCGGTCGCGGCGGCCAGCGCACCGGCACTCTGAAAGCGGTCAGCGGGGTCCTTGGCCAGGGCGCGGGCGATGACGTCGTCGATGGCCGGCGGCAGGTCGGGGACGTAGTCGGTGGGCGGCGGAATCGGCTGCACCACATGGGCTATCAGCGTGGCCGCGATTCCCTGGACCTCGTCATACGGTGTGCGGCCGGTCAGCAGCTCGAACAGCGAGCAGCCCAGCGCATAGCTGTCGGCCCGGTGATCCACCTCCCGGTCTTGGACCGCCTCGGGTGCGGCATAGTCGGCGGTGGTCACCAGCGAGCCGGTTGCGGTGAGGCTGGTGGCGTCGTCGAGCGCTCGGGCGATGCCGAAGTCGGCCAACAGCGTTCGTTCTTCCTGCTGGCCGGCACCGGCCCCGGAGATCAGGAAATTGGCGGGTTTGACGTCGCGGTGCAGCACCCGGCGGGAGTGGGCGTAGTCGAGGGCCCTGGCGACGTCGGTGATGATGCGCACGATCCGGGCCGGGGTGCGGTTGGCGCCGGCCAGCTGATCGGCGGGCAGGCCGTCGACGTACTCCATGGCGATCCAGAGGTGGCCGTCGTCGGTCTGGCCGCGGTCGTACACCGTGACGATGTTGGGGTGATTGAGCGTGGCGGCCAGGTCGGCCTCGCGGATGAAGCGGGCCCGGAATCTGTCGTTGACGGATAGTTCGGCGGACAGGATCTTCAGCGCATCGTTGCGCGGCAAGGTGGGATGGCGTGCGATGTAGACCGTGCCCATGCCACCGGAGCCCAGCACGCCCTCGATCCGGTAGCCCGCGACGAGGGTTCCTGCAGACAGCGGCATCGCCGGGTCACCTTCCCTGGCCGAGCAGACGCCCTCTGCTCACGCGGCGGCCAGGATCAGGTACTGGGCGGCGATCGCCTGGTGCGCGTCCGGTTCCTGGGCCGCGGTGGCCTGGATCGCGTAGCGGTCGGACGAGGCGACGCACATGAAGCGCACCGACTCGTCGTGCGACTGGCCGGAGCCGCGGTCGAAGCAGCGGGCCCCGGGCAGTCCGCTGATGCCGCCGACGGGTTTGTAGCCCAGCTGCGAAATGTCCTTCAGGTGGATCAGCCCGTCGACGGCGCGCAGTGCGCCGGGCGTGTCGACGGTTTCATACACCGTCGTCCGGTCGATCGACACGCGCAGCACGCCGGCCTCGGTGAACACCGCCTCCGCTTCGTCCGGGTTGCCTCTGAAATGAAGTGCGCCGTGCGGCTGGAAGACGGCCCCCTCATCGATCGTCGGGTTCGCCGCGGGTACTGTGCGGGCCAGCAACCCGGCGGGGTCTTTGGGCAGGGTGGCGAACTGATCGACCGGCGTTGTCTGGAACCGGTCGATCAACGCGCCCTGCAAGTCCAGCGTCCTGGCGATCAGATCGGCGACCGCACCCGCGCTGTCCTTGGCCCCCGCGTGTTGGTAGAGCAGGTAGGTGCCGTGCGAGGTGAACGCCGAAGCCTCAAAACCCGTAGCGGTCTTAGCCGTATCGGCAAGCGTTTCGGGGTGGCGCGGGATCGGCAGCGGTGTGACCGGGTCGGTGGCGGCGAGGTCGGCGGCGGCGGCCGCGGCGTCTTCCGGCGAAGCGAACCGCAGCACCGCGTTGTCGAGGATCCTGTCGTCTGCCGCTGACGTCCGCCCGCTGACAAACCCGAGCAGATAGTGATGTGCCCCCGCCCGCCCCGCCAGGGTTTCGGAGAACACCATTGTCAACGACTTGGTCGTGGACATCGCTCCGGTCGGCGTCGAGTGCGACTCGATCAACGCCGGCTCGACCTCCCACGGGCCGATGGTGTTGTCAGCCAGGCGACGGCTTTCCGCCAAACGCCCGGCGTCCTCGTTTCCCACCGTGCCCAGCGGCGGACGCGGTGTGCGCGGATAGCTGCCGGGATCCAACATTGCGAGGTTGACCGTCGAGGGCGCCGCCCCGGTGGACTTCACCGCGCCGCCGCCCTGGTTCGACGTGCAGCCGGCGCTGAACACGACCGCTGCCACCAGGGCTATGGCATTTGCCCCGCGAGCGCGCGCAGGTGCACGCAACACGCCGGCCGCCGACGGCATTTTGCGCACCTTCGCGCCGGCCCGTGCGGGAAGTCGGACAAGTCTCATGGCTAGCTCATCCTAAGAGCGGGCGGCGTAACCGCAGTTGTCTTTCGCCGCGCGGGCATATTTTGCGGGCCTCCGATGCCGGTCGAGGTGCCGTTTGCCATCATCGAGCCTCAAGGAAGGTGGTGATCACCACGGCGCACGAGAAACCGGCGATGACCGTCGGCCTGAATCAGGATGGGCTGCGCGGTCAGGCCGCACGCATCTACGACCCGGACAGCGATTTCGTCGTCGACGACAGTCTGGTACCTGCGGAATTCACCGACGGCACACCGGCGTATCACGGCCAGGACGTCGTCATCGCCGACGACACACCGAACGTGTACGGCGCGCTCATCGTCTACAAGCCGGGTGAACCGAACAACACCGTGACCTTGCCACACTATCTGCTGGCCGTTCCGACGCAGCAGTACGGCACCCTGACGCCCGCCGAATTCCGTTGCTTTTACGAATATCTCGGCCTGACAAGACCCTGGATCGCCCAGTACCTCAATGTCGACGAAGCCGACGTCCGCGGCTGGGAAGACGGTACCGACCCGATCCCGGTGTCAGCCGCGACCGAACTCAAGGGCCTCGCCCGGGTGGCCGACGAGCTGGTGCACAAACTTGCCACCGACCTGCAGGCGGGAGGCGTCATGACGACCTACCGCACCGATGCCCAGTTCCGCGCGGCCGACCCGTTCGGACTCACCTATCCCGCATCCTGGCACCGCGCCGTCGCAGCCCGGGTGGCCGACCGAACACCTACCACGACAATCGATTACCGCGACTGACCGCGCGTGGAGTTCACAGGTGGATCGGCACATGCTTTTCCGCACACGCGTCTTTGACTGCGACCGTCACGTCGCCGGCGCGCAGCGTTTGTAGGTCCTCGACGGTCACCGAGCCCTTGTCACTGCGGTGCTGAGCGGCCACTCGCGAATCCCGCAGCCGCTCGGCGCGTTCGACGACGTTGCGGGCGAAGCGGCCGTTGTGCATGACGTCGATGCCGTGCGTGCCGTCGGCAGCGCGGTAGCCGCGCAGCTTCGCACACGCCGCGTTGAGCGCTTCGCACGCGGCGGGCTCGAGAACCGTGGCGCGCGGCCCCCCGTAGCGCACCGCGATCTCCACCAATTCGTCGGGCGTGTAGGACTCGAACCGCAATTTGCGGTTGAAGCGGCCCGCCAGGCCCGGGTTGACGGTGAGAAATTCGTCGACTTCCTTTTCGTATCCCGCGCCGATGAAGCAGAAGTCGAAGCGGTGTACCTCGAGGGCGACCAACAGCTGGTTGACCGCCTCCATGCCGATCATGTCCGGACGGCCGTCCTGATGGCGCTCCACCAGTGAGTAGAACTCGTCCATGAACAGGATCCGGCCCAGTGAGCGGTTGATCAGTTCGTTGGTCTTGGGGCCCGAGGCGCCGATGTGTTCCCCGCAGAAGTCGGCCCGCTTGACTTCGACGATCTCGGGATGGCGCACGATGCCCAAGCCGGCGTAGATCTTTCCCAGCGCCTCCGCGGTGGTGGTCTTGCCGGTCCCGGGCGGTCCGACCAGCAGCATGTGGTTGGTTTGATTGGCCACCGGCAGACCGGCCGCCAGACGCAGCGCCCGAACCTCGATCTGGTCCTCGAGTTCGGCCACCGCACGCTTGACGTCGGCCAAGCCGACCTGGTTGTCGAGCAGGGCCCGCCCCTCCGCCAGGAGTTGGCCGCGCCGTTCGTCGTTCTCCTCCTCGCGGCGCTGGTTTTCGGACCGCTCGGTGCCGACGTCCCATTTGTCGGTGCGGGTGCCGATGGCGCGTTCGTCGGTGATCACCAGCTGCAGCGACGGGTCGGCCAGCGCCTGTTTGGCGGCCTCGAGCAGCGCGCCGTTGATGGTCGCCTTGGACAGCCAGATCTGCGCCTCGTGCTCCTCGTCGAGCTGCCGATGCGCCATCCCCCGCACGTAGCACAGGTCGGCCGCGATCAATGGAAAGTCGCTGGGATCGATTGCGGTGATGGCGGCTTCGTGATGGCGGCGACGAGCTTCGGACGGGCCCGCGTGTCCGCTGCGCAGCTCGACCCGATCGGTCCAGTCGAGCGCGACCCGCGCCTGCCCGAGATGTGCCGCCGCATGGGCCGCCAGCGCGCAGGTAGCCGCGGTGACCGCCGACATGATGATGGCCTGCGGCGGCAAGATGGCCGCCGCCACCGAGACGACGTCCGGCCAGCGCTGGGTGGCGAACATCAGGTAGGCCTCGATGTACTGCTGCCACTGATGATTTTCCCAGGTGTCCAGCAGCGCCGAATCCGCAAGCAGCGCTTCGGCTTTCTCGTACTGGCGGTCATCGATGAGCGCACTGGCCAGCGCCAGGCCGGCGTGCGACGCCTCGGTCACCGAAATAGACAGGTAG
The DNA here is from genome assembly GCF_035499775.1 of Mycobacterium sp. Lineage (GTDB taxonomy): Bacteria > Actinomycetota > Actinomycetes > Mycobacteriales > Mycobacteriaceae > Mycobacterium. Next base: position 21,719 of record NZ_DATJYB010000238.1, read on the forward strand.
GGACCGGCTTTGATCGGCGCCGACAAGCGCACCCCCAGCCGGTTCGTCTCCCGGTGCAGCCGGGCGCCGTACTTGTAGAGCTGCTGCACCGTCGGCAACGTCTCGTCACCCGCGGCGATCCGGCCCAACCAGGCGTCGGCCATCGACGGGTCGATCTCGGTGGCCTCGGCAAAGCGCGCCCCGGCGCCGGTCGCGTCGGAGTCCAGCAACGTCATCGCCTGGTCGAACCTCTTGCGGGCGGCGGCCGTTCCTGTGGTGCTTGTCATGTTCTCTTGGTACTCGTCTTCTCTTGGTACTCGTCATTGTGTGTCAACCGATTCGAGCTCACCGGTCCGTAACACAGTCGGCTCGGCGGAGACGTAGCGGTTCTCGGCGCGGAACAACTCCACCTCCACCGCATGCACTTGATCCGCGGCCGTCACCTCCACCGTCGCCGCACCCGTCTGCGTGATCAGCACGTTGGCGGTGCCCCGGTATTGCTCGCCCGGTTCGGCGACCGAGATCAGGGTGTTCGGCCGCGGAGCGGGGGTCAGCGTGCCGTCCACCACACTGACCGTCGTGCCCGAGACCGGCTTGGGCTGGTCGGTCACGGCGATGTCGGGCATCCGAACGCTGCTCCACCGCTGCGTGTTTCGGGTATGCACGGTGATCCGCTCGCCGGCCCCGGCCAGCCGGACCACGATCCGCTTGGCCAGCGAACCCTCGGCGGCGATGTGCACCCGGCTGAACTCCCCCGCGTCGTCCAGCGGCAGCATCATCCGGTTTCCGCCGGCGACCTTGCCCAGCAGCACCCCCGACGGTCCGATGGGGACGACGAGCGGGCCGCGCAGCACTCCCCGGCCAATGCTGTGCAGCGACGGCATCGGACCGCACAGATTGGCCGCGATGGCCTGCGCCTGCTCGCCCGGCAACGTCTTCAACATCGTGCTCGGCGGGGCCGTCGGCGGTTGTGCGCTACGCACCGTCACCGTCGCGGTGGCGCCGCCGTCCCGAAAGAGTGTGACGTTCTGGATGATTCCGTCGGCCCGCATCGACCAGGCCTGGGCCAGCTTCTCGGCGGTGATGTCGTCGGGCGGGTACCAGTAGGTCGTCAGCCACCCGTTGTCACCGCGAACCGAGCGCCAGCGCCTGTTGGGCACGTCCAGCGCGGGCCGGCCCAACCGTCGTTCCATCTCGACGATGTCGGTGGCGGTCGCGACTTTCGCGCGAATCCCCTGTTGCCGCATGGCCGCGCCGATCCGCTGCGCAGCCGCCAGCGTCGCGGTGCCCAGCGACGTGCGCGACTGCAGCGCTTCGGCGTTGTCCAGCGCCGAGATTCGCACGACCAACCAGGTTTCCCGCTGACCGGCATACGGCGGGGTGCCGATCAGCGTGTCGTACACCCGCGGGTAGTCGCCGATGCTGCGCCGTCGGGCCCCGGCGCTGATCACACTCAGCGAATCGATGCTCAGACCGAGGCATTGGTGCAGCAGCGGCAGCAGATCGGTGATGTCGAACGCGTTTTCGGTGTACGTGGACGTCGACCCGGTGAACAACGTTGGCGTGTGGGCCTTCCCGAGCAGCTGCACCGCAACCGCCGCGATGCCGTCCTGGTACCGGACTCCGCCACCGGCGCGATCGTTGACCACCGTGAGCGGTTCTGTCCACTCGATGCGGCGCCGCCGCCGCAGCCACAGCGCCAGCCACGACCACAGCGGCTGGCCGCGCCACCTGACCACGCCCACGGCGACTCCGAGTACCAAACCGGCTGCAGCACCTGCATATTCACCGACGGCCCAGCCGACCAGGGTGGAGATGAACACGCCGACGATGGTCGTCAGCTTCGTCCCGGCACTCATCGCTGCCGCCGTGCCCGCGCGATCAGCCAGGCGACGCCGACCGCAGCCGCGACCACACCGGCGAATACCAGCGCCACGGTGCGGGCCCGGTGATCCGGCGCGGGTGGCGGCGCAGCGGGCGTGATCACACGACTGGAAGCCTCCGGTGGAAGTCGCTCTCCCGCAGGAACATCGAAGGTCAGCGCGGCCACCGGGTCGACCACTCCGTAACCGACCTGATTGTCGACGCCGCGCGGCGGATTGTGCGCGGTCTGCAAGATCCGGTTGATGATCTGGTGCGCAGACAACCCCGGATATTTGGCCCGCACCAAGGCGACCACCCCACTGACGTAGGCGGCCGAGAAGCTGGTGCCCCAGATCGGCATGTTCTTGTCGCCCGGGCGAATTGGAGGGTAGGCGTTGACCGGGCCGCCGGTGTCCGGCGACAGCCCCATGATCCCGACGCCGGGGGCCGCGGCGGCCACCCAGGGCCCGGCCAGGCTCTTGCTGATCGGCGCACCGGTGTTGTCGACGGCGCCCACCGACAACACGTAATCAGAGAACCACGACGGCGACGACACGGTCTTGACTTGGTGCCAGTCGCGGGGGTCGGACGCGGTGAGCGGGTCGAACGACGGGTTTTGGGCGCAGCCGTCTTCGCTGTCGTTGCCGGCCGCGGCGACGATCACGGCGTCCTTCACGGTGGCGGCATACCAGACCGCGGCGCCGATCGCGCCCTGGTCCAGCGGGTCGGCAACCGACACGCACGCCGTCACGCTGACGTTGATCACCTTGGCGCCCATGTTGGCGGCGTGCACGATTGCGCTGGCGAGCGAGGCGATGGTGCCCGCCTTCTTGCGACCCTCCATGTCGCCGGGACCGGGGTTGACGGGTTCGAAGGCTCGCGAGGACTGGCGGATCGAGATGACCACCGCGTGCGGCGCGACGCCGACGACTCCGTCGGGCGCACCCGGCGGCGGTGGTGGCACCTCGGGATCGTCGGAGTGCTCGGTGCCGGGATCCCCCGGCGCGTTTGACGGCACATCCGGCGGTGGCGGTGGCGGCGCCGACACGGTTTGGGTGATTGTCACCGGAGAAGGCGGTGGTGGAGGCGCGGGGGGTGGCGGTGGACCGCCGGGCGGTGGGGCCCCCGCGTCGGCCGGCGGCGGCCCGGCCGGCGCCGGGAACGCCGGAGTGCCCGGCATCCGTGCGGGCATCGGAATGCCCTGCGGCGCAGCCCCGATCACCGAGGCCACGATGGTGCCGTGCGCGTCGCAGTCGGTCAGCCCGTCGCCGCCCATGATGTAGTCGCCGCCCGCGACCACCGGCAGCCGGCGGCTGGGGTTGATGCCGGTGTCGATGACGGCCACCGGCACCCCGTTGCCGGTGGAGTACTGCCAGGCCTTGCTGATGTTCAGCATGGTGAAACCCGGCGCGGCGACTGCCACGTTGGGGTCGGCGACGGTGATCGTCCGCGCGCATGCGAAGCTTTGCCGCATCGGCTGATCGGACGCCGGTTTGCCATCTGCCGGTACCCGACTGGGATCGACCTTCGGCGGCGGAATCGCCCGCGCCGCAGGAAGGCTCGCTGACGGCACCACCAGCAGACCCGCCAGCACCAGCGCCGCGATCCGCTGCAGCGCTCCCCGCGATCCCGATACTTGAGTCATCGCATGCGTACCCAGGTGAACAGCCCGCCGATCCAGGCGGCCAGCGGCAGGGCCGCGATGACCGCGGCGATCTCCACCCATTCGGCGGTCATCCGCACCAACGGGGTGAACCTGGTGACCGGCACCAATAGCGCCGCCAGCAGGCCGGCCCCGCCGAACCCGGCCAGCACCAGCGCGCCCCACAGCACCGAGTGGGCCGAACCGGATTCGTGCACAACGTATTTGACGACGCCGACACACACCGCCGCCGCGGCGCCGCACACCAGCGCGACGGCCTGGCCTTTGTCGGCGAATGCCCTTCCCCGGCTGATGAAGATCACCACGAACAGCCCGGCCAGCACCGCGGCGGGCACGCCGCGCTCGCCTCCCGGCATCAGGGTCGCCCACACCGCGGCGGGCAGTGCCAGTCCGGCGCCCACGCACATGCCGGTCAGGACGGCATTGGCGCGTTTCGCCGCGGCCGCGATCTGTGCGCCGCGCGGGGTGGTATCCGGGTTCGCTTCCTCGTCGGCATTCTCGTCCGCTTCGTTGACGGGCGTGACCACATCCGGCGGCAGACCGGCGCTGCGGCGAAACAGATCACGCCCGGTGATGGACCCGAAGTAGGGTGGCCGGATCCGCGCCACCCACAGCGCGATCGTCGGGGCCAGGGTCAGCAAGAGCAACAACGCGACCAGGGTGCACATGCCGAGCCACTGGGCGGGAACCGGTCGCCACATCCGGGCCGCCGCGACCGCGCCGCCGAGCCCGCACAGGGTCACCACCGTTGCCGCCACGTTGATATGGCGTCGTGTCACCGCGGCGAGACCGCAGGTCAGCACAGCGGCGGCCAAGGCGGCGATGAACAGGTGCGCGGACCCGAGTTTGCCGGGCGCGCCGCACCCGAGGCTGACCACCAGCAGCGGCACCGCAAGCCAACCGAGTCCGTCGACCATGTCGGCGCGATGCGGCCACCAACGCCACACCGCCGCCGCGCCGCCGGCGGCCAACAGACCGGCAGCGGCGGTCACGATGCTGGGCAGCAGCGAATCGCTCGCGGTGCGCTGCCACAGGGCCAGACCCAGCACCGTCGCCGCGACCATTGCCAAGATGAAAAGCGCTGTGTGCAAGGCGGTTTGGACGGTAACGGGGTCGAACAGCTGCTTGCCGATCCGGGCCAGTCCGGTGGACAGCGACTCGTACTGCGGCTCGAACGATTCGCCTTCCACCGCGGGCACCAGCGCGAGCGTGGCGCCGTCTTCGACGCCGAGCTCGTCGAGCGTCTTGGTGACGTCGAGCCGCACGCCGTTGGCCTTGTGCAGCTCGTATCCGACGCCGGGCTCCAGCCCGGCAAAGCCGCGGCGTTTGAGCTCGTCGTTGAGCAGCTCGACGATGTCGTCGATGAACACCTCGATCGGCACCGAGGCCGGGTAGACCTGCGAAACGAGGTGTTCCCCACAGACGACCGCAACCGCGCACCGAGCCGGAAACGACACCTTACCCATCGCTGGGGGCATTAGCGCGGCCTGTCGGCATCTGGAATGTATTTGTCAGCCAGTGCCGCGGTGATCTCGAATAGCCGAAGTCGTGTCTTTTTCTTCAATTCGTGCTGGGTGTCAATGATGCCGCCCTTGGCGAGATACGGGTCGTACGGCATGAACTCGACGGTCGCCCCCGACTGTCCGAACCGTTCGGTGAGATACGCGCGCGCTTCCGGATCGTATTTATTGCGGCTGTCGTTGAGGATGACCATGCTGCGCGACACCAATTCGTGATAGCCCAACGACCGCAGCAGATCGATCGAGCGGGTGACCGGCAGCGAAGTGTCGGCAGTCAGGCCGGACACGAAGACCAGCGTGTCGCACGCGTCGAGCACCGCCTTCATCACCGGGTGCTCGAGATCGTCGGAGGTGTCGACCACGATGACCGTGTGCGTGCGGCGCAGTCGTGACAGCACACCGCTGAACATCGACGGCACCAACGGCCTGGGCTGGTCCGAAGCCCGGTTGCCGGCCAGCACATCGAGTCCGATGCTGTTCTGCCCCAAGTGTTCTCGGATGTCCGCGTAGCCCTGGACATCGGTGTCGTTCAGCACGGCGGCATAATCGCCGGGCGGCGCCTCGTCGATGCGACCGGCCAGCGTTCCGAATCCGGGGGCCGCGTCCACGGCCACCACGTTCTCGGGCCGGCATTCCCGGAACACCGCGCCGATGCACGCGGTCATCGTGGTCTTTCCGACGCCGCCCTTGCCGGACACCACCCCGATCACATACTGCTTGCGGATGTGGCGCCGTATCCGCTCCTGCAATTCGCGGTAGTGCCTTTCGGCGGGCGATTCGCCGAAGTTGAGGTTCTGGAACGACAGGCGGTATATGAATTTGCGCCATCCGGAGCCCGGTGGGATTTTGCGCGGCGCGACCATATCGGAGATGCGCAGCGTTCCCGATACGGAATCTTGGCGTTGGTAGCGTGCGGCGGGTCCGCCCTGCTCCGGAGAATTGGACGACGTCGTCCACGGGCTTGTCACGATGCCGCTACTAACATTTGCGCGATACCTCTCGACTACACAACTTTGCGGTACGAATACCATTCTTGATCGGCGGGCAGCCGCCGCACCAAATGGTTGAGCGCAGCCGCGACGTTGCTCTTGGTGCCCGGGGCAATGATCATCCATTTTTTGCCGGAGGTATAGGTGTGCTCGGCGACCAGCCGTCCTTCCGGTGTATCGATGATCGTCACCGCGCTCGGCTCGACATAGGCCCGGGTGGGCCGGCCGGTGTCCACTCCGGACTGGATCGCGACGATCGAAGCCTGGGCCGACCGCTCGGGATCGGCGGCCAGTGCCAGCATCTGCACCTGGTCGGCTTCCAGTGACTGACTGTTCAGGAATCTGTGCAGGGCTTCCCGGCTGGTCGCGGCGGTCTGCAGGGCATCGGCGTCCAGCGTGACGGGGCGCAAGGGCGCGGGCACATTCGTGCCGCACAAGCGCTCGATCTGTGCGTTGAGCGCCGCGCTGGCCGCGCCTTCGGTGACGGCCGTTCCCGCCCCGCTGATGCGCAGCAGATCCGCGGACCGTTCCATCGCCACCCACCATTGGGCGAATCTGGCGAGCAGCACCCGCGCCGGTTCCCCGGACGTGTCGCCCGGCGAGCCGAACTGGATGAGCAGCGCGATATCGCGACGGGAGAGCACGGTCAGCCACTCCACCACGGTGCTGTCGACCACCGTGCTGCCGACGTCGGATCCGTCGATGACGCCGGCGGCGCGCAGTTCGGCCGTCACGGGGTGGGCCAGCGCCAGCTGTTTGGGCTCGACGCTGGGCAGGTGCGGCCGCAGCCCCAGTTCGGGGGCCACGACTTCGATGCCCGTGAGCACCTGAAGAGCCCATAGGCCGTCGACTGTGGTGGTCAACACGTTGTCCAGACCCAACCGCGGGGGCGCACGCAGCGCGTACGCCCCCGCTAGCTCGCTTGCGTTTAGAGGAAGAAGCTCTGCACGCTGGCGTCGGCTACTTGGGCGCTTTCCATCGTGGCGTCCATCACCTGGTGGTGCTGGGTGATGTGGTGGGCGAGGTTTTCCAGCCCGTCGAGCATCTGCTTTTGCGCGTCGAAGAAGGCCGTCGCGCCCTTGCCCAGGAAATAGTCGGCCAGCGCCTGGGTGCGCTGCAGGATGTCTTGATGGATCTCCATCAGGTGAGCTGCGCGCTGCGCAGTGTCGGAGGACATCCCTCCGATGGTGGCGTAGTGATAGGTGATCTCATTCGCGCTCAATTCCCTGCTCCTTAAGGTGAAGTTCTCGAAGTCGGATTCCGGAGATGGCTTAGGTCGCCGCGGTTCCCGCGCCGAACAGGCTCTGCATGCCGTGCGCGGCGTCGTCTTCGTGGTGCTCGAAGAGCACCGCGGACTTACCGAGGCCGTCCGCCAGTCGTTGACCACCGGTGATGGTCTGCGTGAGGTCGTGGTGGATTTGAGCCGCTGTCGTGAGTGAGGCGGTGGCAGCCTGGCCGCTCCACGACGAGACGTTGACGACGTCCTCGTGGCCGTGCAGGTACTCGTTTGCGATTGCTGTCGCGGTCTGGAGCGCGGATTCGACGTGCTGCTGAGTGGTCCGCAGCAATTCCGTAAACGCCTTCGTGGTACCGCCGTCTGCCATGTGTTTCTCCTCGATTTTCGAAGCTCCCGGGCCGGGTTGTGTGATGAAACTAAACCGGCCGGCGCAAGCTGTCACTTCACCTTGCAGGGGCTGTAACCAGGCCCAACAGGCTGTTTAGTGGACACCAGAATTAGCCACCTGTCAAACGGTGGAGCAGGCCGGCTTGCGTCGCGAGGGTGCGCAAATGTACAGCGACACGCCGGTCCGGCTGGCATTCTGTGCACGCTCGGCGACCCGCACGCCTAGTCGGCGGTGCGGGTGAACGTCTCGTCGAAGGCCTGGCTGTGGCACGTCGACCCGGGCGCCCCCTTGACTTCGTCATAGCCGTGCCCGCTGAGCACCGGAATCGGGTTCGGAGTCGGCTGTGGAAGCGGCAGCGATGCGGTGTAGGTGACGTGGTTGGTGCCTCCCGACGAGCACGAGCTGTCGAACTCCTCGTTCCGGCTCCATGCCCCGACCGCGAAGACGAAGGTTTGGCCTCCGCCGCGCTTCGGGTCGAAGAACCTGCTCATGCACCGGTCGCCGGCGCGCAGGCAGTCGGTCCGCACCCGGAAGTGGTCGACGACGGATTTCGCGCCGTTCGCATAGACCGTTTGGGAGTCGTAGGCGCCGTGCAGTGCTTCTGCCGCAGACACCACCCGGGCGGGCAGGGTTGCCGGGTCGGGCAGCGCGGAGATGTCGGTGTCTCCGGTCCTGCTGAAGGCGATGGTCCGTTTGGTGAAGCACCCGTTGACTGTGGTTTCGCTCGACTCACCCGACAGGCTCCCGTCGGCCTGCGGTTGCAGCGAGACCACGTTCCACGCCTCGTCGTCATCGCGGAACCCGCACTTTATTCGGTAATTAGAGACGGCGATCCAGCCGTCGCCCACTTTGTCGAACACCAGGTCCCTTACCGGAAACTTGCCGCCGCTCGCCGCCGTGGCCACGCAGCCCTTGGAGCCGCAGACCGACCGCAGCCGCCACGGCGCCGTGTAGGGCGCGGAGTCACCCTTGGCGGGTGTTCCGTCAGTCAGGGTCGCGGGCCCCATCGCCGCGGTGAAGGCTCCGGTGAACGGACCGCTGTTGGGAACTTCCGTCGGGGTGGGGCGCGCGTGTGACGAAGTGTCCTCGCCACCGTTGCCGGAGTTCCACCAGACGAGCCCGACGACCAGCGCCACCACGACCGCCAAGGCCCCGACAGACGACAGCGCAATGACCTTGCCCTTGTTCGACGTGGGTGCCGCCGGCGGGGTCGAGCTGTACTGCATCGGCCGGTAGAGGCCCGGATCGGCCGGCGGCGGGCCGCCGTGTAGCGGCACGGGTGGCGGAATGGGCCCCGACGGCGGGCCCGAGCCATAGGGCACCGCCCGGTACTGGGTGGCGTCCGTGGGTGACGGACCGCCCGGCGGCGGCACCGGTGTGGGGATCGGTCCCGGCGGCGGAGTCGAGCCATACGGTGCCGCCCGGTACTGGGTGGGGTCGGTGGGTAGCGGAGTGCCCGGCGGCGGGGTGCGGTTGGTGACGTCGACGGGCTGCGGATACGGGTTGTGGGGAGGTCCGGTGATGACCGGAGGCAGCGGATCTTGCCGGGGTATGGGACCGGTAAGCGCAGTTCTGGCGGCGTGCGCCAGCTCGCGGGTGGTGCTGTACCGGTCGTCCGGCTTCTTGGCCATCCCCTTGGCGATGACGGCGTCCAGTTCGGCGGGGACGTCAGTGCGCCGATCGGACGGGCGCGGCGGCGGCATGGTCAGGTGGCCGCCGATCTGTTGTTCCATGCTGTCCCCGCGGAACGGCTGGCTGCCGGTCAAGCACTCGTACAGCACGCAGGCCAGGGCGTAGATATCGGCACGCGCGTCGATCTGGCCGGCGGTGAGGCGTTCCGGAGCCATGTACGCCCACGTGCCGATGACGCTGGAGGTATTCGTCAGGGCCGTCTGACCGACGATGCGGGCGATCCCGAAATCGATCAGGTAGGCGAAGTCGTCCTCGCAGACCAGGATGTTGGACGGCTTGACGTCGCGGTGCACCAGATTGACCTGGTGCGCAGCATGCAGGGCCGAGGCGACCTGGTCGATGATCCCCACCGCGCGCGACGCATCCATCCGTCCCTCGCCGAGAATGCTGCCCAGGTCACGGCCCTTGATCAGCCGCATTGTGACGAACAGCCGTCCGTCCACCTCACCGAAGTCGTGGATCGGCACCACGTGCGGCTCGTCGAGGCCCGCGGCGGATCTGGCTTCCCGCCGGAAACGTTCCTGGAACACGGCGTCGCCGGCGTATTGGGTGGGCAATACCTTCAGCGCCACGGTCCGTTCGGTGACGGTGTCGAAAGCCCGCCACACTTCTCCCATGCCGCCGCGGCCCAGCAGATCCATCAACCTGTAGCGCCCGAACGGCGTCCCGCCTTCCATGGCCCCTCCAGGTAACCGGTCGCCAAACACTTAGCTGGAACGATAAACCAGCCAGGACGCTGCGTTGACGAAACCTATCGCAGTCAAACCAGTATGCCGGTATTTGCGACTACGCTACCGGGACCGGTGGCCTGGTTACCGTCCGCGGCTACAGGTTGCTGGCGCCGTCGGCGAGTCCGTCGCCGTTGGTGTCGGTCAGCCGGACGTTCCAGTGGCCGTCGCCGTCGGTGTCCACGTATCCGGTCACACCGTCTTGACCGGCGCATAACACCCGGTCGGCCACGCCGTCGCCGTCGGCGTCGAGCAGCAGGTCGTCGGGGCGGCCGTGCATGCCGATGCCGTCGAAGTCGACCAGCGGACCGCCGGTGTGTTCGGTGCCGTCGAGCCCGAACCAGCGCAAGTGCCCGCCCCGGTCCAGCGCCACCGACCACGTCCCCGAACCATCATCGGTGAAATAGCTTTCCGGGGTGCCGTCATTGTCGAGATCGAGCACAGCGTGATCGGCCACCCCGTCGCCGTCGAAATCGGCCAGTGCGTCGTCGTGCATCCCGTCACCATCGATATCCAGTCCGATCGCGTCCAGGTGGCCGTCGCCGTCGAGGTCCAGGTCAAAGGGGCGATTCCAGATGGACGCCGTGCCGTCGTCACCGCCGATGCAGTACTCCACGCCTGGTCCGACGCGGTGCCCCCGCTGGCGGTTCCCACCCATGGTCTACTAGGTGCCAATGGCCTCTACTGATCCGATGTCCGGCTTTGGAGCAGGTCCGGGGTTGGGGCCCGCGACGCTGAGCGTGGGCTCGGTGTTCGCCGGCTATCGGGTCGAGCGGGTACTGGGTGCCGGCGGCACCGGCACGGTGTATCTGGTGCGGGATCCGGATTTTCCGCGCAATGACGCGTTGAAGGTGGTCGGCCCGGAACTGTCCCGCGACGGCGGTTTTCGCGCCCGGTTGGTCCGGGAGGCCGACGCGGCGGCGGCGCTGGATCACCCCAACATCGTCTTGATTTACCGGCGCGGCGAGTGTGACGGCCAGTTCTGGATCGCGATGCGGTTCGTCGACGGCGCCGACGCCGAGGCGGTGTTGCGGGCGGGGGCGATGGCCCCGGCCCGTGCGGTGCACATCATCGGGCAGGTCGGTAAGGCGCTCGATTTCGCCCACCAGCGCGGTGTGGTGCACGGTGACATCAAGCCGTCCAACTTCCTGTTGTCCGGCCCGGTCGGCCCCGACGAACGAGTGATGTTGGGCGACTTCGGGATTGCCCGCGGACTCGGTGATGTGGGGTTGACGGTCACCGATTCGGTGCTGGCCACCATCTGCTACGCCGCACCTGAGGTGCTCGCCGGCGGCCCCGTCGATCATCGGGCCGACCTGTATTCGTTGGGCGGCACGCTGTTTCGGCTGCTGACCGGCCAGCCGCCGTTCCCTGCCGACGGCCTGCCCGCGCTGGTGGCAGCACATCTGCAGACGCCACCACCCAGGGTCACCGAGCGAGTCCCGGGATTCTCGGAGCGCATGGATGCGGTGATCGCCACCGCGATGGCCAAAGACCCGGCACAACGGTTCTCCTCGGCCGGCGAGCTGGCTGCGGCCGCCGCGGCGGCCCTCAACGACGCGGCGGTAAGCACGACGGCCACCGGGCAACCGGTCCCCCAAATCCCGACCCCGCCCCCCGGCTGGCACCCGCCGCCGGGCTTCCCGCCGCCACCGGGCTTACCACCGCCGCCGGGCTTCCGGCGCCGTCGTCGTGGCCGCATCCTCGCGGCACTGGCGGTCCTCGTCCTCACCGCGGCGGCCGCCATCACGGCCGTGACCCTGACCGCACGCTCGCATCCGCCACCCTCGGCGCCGACGGCCAGCTCAGCGTCCGGCCCACCGACAACCACCACCCCGGCAGGACCGGTGCTCCCCACCGGGCTAACGCGGCTGTTGTTGTCCGCCAACCAGGTCAGCGCCATCGTGGCCGTACCTGATGTAAGGCCCACCGCGTCGGTGAACTATTTGCTGGCCGGCCCCTATAAAATCTCGGAGCAAGACTGCGTCGGTGCCTGGCTGCCGGGGACCGCGCAGGTTTACGGCGGCGCCGGATCGACCGGGGTGCGATCGCAAGTTCTGTCTAATGCCAGCAAGGACGTGGCCAGCATCATCCAGGCGGTGATCGCTTTTCCGAGCACCGATGCCGCCCAGAAACTGGTTTCCGATCAGGTGCCGCAGTGGTCGGCCTGCGCGAATCGCACCTACACCGACCAGTCATCCGCTGGGACCGAGAGTCGCTGGACCTTCGGCCCGCTGTCCAACACCGACGGCACCCTGTCGATGACCCACGTCGCGGAGGCGCTGAGCATGGTGCGT
>NZ_DATJYB010000239.1:0-12998 GCF_035499775.1 Mycobacterium sp.
GCCACCGTCCATCAGGGCGTCGTACATCGCCCGAAGCTCCAAGAATATGATCCCGAGAAACGTTGCGTCGAAATGGAGATGGTCAATGCTGACGCACAGCGTGAAGTGGTCGTCGCGCTGAATAATGGCAAACCTGAAGCAATCCCACTCCAGCGGGCTTGGCGTACTCAAAATGTAATCTTGCCATTGCCGTGGTGTCATCTCGCCCTGTTCGACGGGAATGAACTCGATGTCGGCGGGATCGTCGAGCGTGTGCCGGATAATGCACTTGTTATCACTGAATTCGAACCAGCTGCGATAGGTGTCGTGCCGGCGCAGGTGCGAGTTGATGGCATAGGTCATGGTCCGGATATCGCACTGACCGGACATGTCCAATGCCGTCACCAGCAAACGTGACATATCCAAGCCGCGGGCCGTCTGCTCGCGAAGGGCACGCAGATGCCGGGCCTGGATGTAGCTGGGCGGTACCGAACTTACCGGCGCTGCCTGGGCTTTCTTCAGCGATGCCGGTGACGCATGCCATTGCCACACCGAACCAGGGGCAGGAACCCAGCTATCAACGGTCTCCAGACCCAGATTGCCCAGGACAACCAACGCGACTCCTTTGGTTCAGCGCCTGGGGCCTAGGGTATTTGATGTGAGCTACTTGTCCTCATGTCGTGACCGGATCGTTTTCTATTAGTGCCAGCTTTCGACACAAATGATCCGCGAAATCCCGCACCGTGGTGATGTCGGTGGAACTGGAACGTATCCCGGTTTCGGTTTCGATCCGGGTGCGCAGCTCGAGATTCCCCAGTGAATCCAGGCCATATTCGGAAAGCGGGCGATCCGGGTCGACATTTCGCCGCAAAATCAGGCCGACCTGCTCGGAGATCAGGCGCCGAAGCCGGCTGGGCCATTCATCCGCAGGAAGCTCGGCGAGCTCGGCACGGAACTTGCCGCCGTCGGATCGATCGCTTTTGGACCGGAATCGTTCAGCGAACCGGCTGCGCCCGGCCAGCGACGTCAACCAGGGGGATCCGACGATCGGGGCATAGCCGCTGTAGGCGCGGTTGTGGCGCAGCAGTGCCTCGAACGCGTAGCCGCCCTCGTCGGGAGTGATCATCGTGGTGTCGCCGCTTTCGGCGAGGCCGGCGCCGCGCCCGATCTCGGCCCAGGCCCCCCAGGCGATCGCGGTCGCCGGCAGGCCCTGGGCCCGCCGCCAGTGGGTGAACGCGTCCAGCCAGCTGTTTGCCGCGGCGTAGGCGCCTTGACCCGCGGAGCCCAAGAGCGCGGCGGCCGAGGAGAACGAGCAGAACCAGTCCAGCGGCTGATCGGCTTCAACCTGCCGCAGGGCTTGGTGTAAGTGCCAGGCGCCGTGCACCTTTGGCGCCCAATCGCGCTCGATCAGCTCGCCGGTGATGTTGGTCAGCGTGGCGTCCTCCACGACCGCGGCCGCGTGCAACACGCCTCGCAACGGCAGCCCGGTCGCCGTCGCCGCTGCCACCAAGCGGTGCGCGGTTTCCGGCCGCGCGATGTCGCCGCACACCACAGCGACGTCGGATCCGGTAGCTCGCACGAGTTCGATTGTCTCCAGCACCTTTTGGTTGGGTGCCGATCGGGACGACAGCACGATGCGGCCGCTGCCGGCGGCGGCCATGTTCTCGGCCAGGAACAGCCCGAGGCCTCCCAGGCCGCCGGTGATGATGTAGGAGCCGTCGCGGCGGAACACCGGCGCCTGCTCGGGCGGCAGCACCACGGTGCGGCGGCCCCGGCGCGGGACGTCGAGGACCAGCTTCCCGGTGTGTTCGGCATTGCTCATCACGCGGATCGCGGTGGCCGCCTCGGCAAGTGGGTGACGGGTCATTTCCGGCATCGGCAGCGTGCCGTCCGCGGTCAGTCGGTAGACGCTGGTCAGCAAGTCCCGGATCTGGGCGGGGTGGCTGACCGACATCAGGCCCAGATCCACGGCGTAGAACGTCAGGTTGCGGCGGAACGGGAAAAGTCCCAGGCGGGTGTCGCCGTAGATGTCGCGCTTACCTATCTCGACGAATCGACCACCGAAGGACAGCAGCTTGATGCCGGCGCGTTGCGCCGCCCCGGTCAGGGAGTTGAGCACGACATCGACGCCCGAGCCGTCCGTGTCGCGGCGGACCTGCTCGGCGAACTCGCTGCTGCGTGAGTCGTAGACATGCTTAATACCCATGTCGCACAACAACTGTCGACGCTCCGGGCTGCCCGCGGTGGCGAAGATCTCGGCGCCCGCGGCACGTGCTATCGCGATTGCGGCTTGTCCGACGCCGCCGGTTGCGGAGTGGATCAGGACTTTGTCGCCGGCCTTGACGCGGGCCAGATCGTTGAGGCCGTACCAGGCGGTCGCGTGGGCGGTGGTCACCGCGGCGGCCTGCGCCTCGGTCAGGCCGGCCGGAATCGTGGTGGCCAAGCGGGCGTCGCAGGTGACGAATGAGCTCCAGCAGCCGGTGGGGGAGATGCCACCCACCCGATCGCCGACCCGATGATCGGTGACCCCGGGCCCGACGGCGGTCACCACGCCGGCGAAATCGGTGCCCAGTTCGGGCATCAGCCCGTCGAAGGCGGGGTATCGGCCGAACGCGACGAGGACGTCGGCGAAGTTGATGCTCGACGCGTGGACCGCAACCTCGATTTGTCCGGGACCCGGCGGCACCCGGTCGACTGCCGCAAGTTCCATGGTCTGCAGGTCGCCGGGCGTGCGGATCCGCAGGCGCACACCATCGTGCTCGTGGTCCACGACGGTGGTGTGCCGCTCCTCGGCGCGCAGCGGGGCCGGGCACAGACGCGCGATGTACCACTCGTCGTTGCGCCACGCCGTCTCGTCTTCTTCTGCGCCGGAAAGCAATTGGTCGGCCAGCCGGTTGGCGTCGGTGTGTTCGTCGACGTCGATGTGGGTGGCGCGCAGGTGCGGGTGCTCTGCGCCGATCACCCGCAGCAGACCGCGCAGCCCGGCCTGCTCGAGGTTGACGCAGTCGCTGCTCAGCACCGCTTGTGCCGCTGTGGTCACCAGGTATAGCCGCGCGTCGCCGGAGCTCGCGGGCAGCTCGCGGGCGACCCGGACGAGTTGCCGGACGCAATCGCTGCCGGTCGCGGCGTCTTGCACCGCGGCGTCGCCGCGCGGCGGGGCCAGCACCACCACTCCGGTCGATCCCGCGGAGTCGAGCTGAGCGCACAGTCGCTTCGCATACGTGCCGTGGGTAGCGTGTGGCGGCCAGCACATGGTCAGGCATCGCGCGCCGTGCGCCGTCAGCGCGTCGGCCAATCCGGTTGCCGCATCGGCCTTGTCGGAGATGCTGATCAGCAGCCATGTTCCGGGATCACCCGGATCGGGCAGCGCGCCCTGTTGCCACTCGACGGTAAGCAGTCGCTCGCTGAGCAGACGATCTCGATCGGCCGTCTCGGAGACGCCGGTGCCCATCAGCAGCCCGCGCACGACCAATACCACGGCCCCGTGTTCGTCCATCAGGTCGATGTCGGCCTCGACGTTGGTGCCGCACGCGGTCACCCGGGTCAGGCAGTAGCGGGCGTTGCGGGTCGAGGCGCAGACGCGCAGTCGGCGCACCCCCAGCGGCAGCAGCAGACCGCCATTACCCACCCCATGCACGGCAGGGTGCGCGGCAACCGACTGGAAACAGGCGTCCAGCAGCGCGGGATGCACGCCGTAACTGGCCTGCTGCGTGCGGATCGCGCCGGGCAGGCCAACCTCAGCCAGCACGGCGCTCACCGTCCCTTCCGGAACATGTGCCGCGCTCAGGCCGGTGAAAGCGGGACCGAACTGAACACCACGCTCGTCGAACCAGTCCCGCAACTCGTCGCCGCCGAGGCGGCGCGGATAGGCCGACAAGAGTCGGTCGATATCTTGGGCGCGAGGATGATTCGAGACATCTTCACCCGCTGGGGCATCCACGGCATGCAGCATCGCGGTGGCCCGCCGCACCTTTTCGCCGTGCAGGTCGGTGTGTACGGCGAAGGCAGCGACACCGGACGCCTCCACGGATGCGACGCTTCCGACGGCGGTCTCGTCGTCAAGCAGCAGCATCTCCTCGAAGCTGATGTCGCGCACTTCGGATCGCTCGCCGAAAACTCGGGCGGCCGCGGCCAGCGCCATCTCGCAGTAGGCGGCCCCCGGAAGTGCGGCCACGTTGTGGATCTGGTGGTCGCGTAGCCACGGCAGCGCCGCCGTCCCGACGTCGCCTTGCCAGGCGTGCCGCTCGGGTTCTTCCATCAGGCGTACGTGCGGGCCCAACAGCGGGTGTGCGGCAACGGCATTGGCCAGGTGAGTGTGGCGAGCCGCGGGATTTCCCGGGTCGGGTGCGAGCAACAGGCGCCGATTCGCCCACGCCGGCAGGGGCGCATCCACCAGCTGTCCGTCCGGATGCAGCACCGAGAAATCCACCGCGGCGCCCGCGCTGTGCAGCTCGGCGACCAGGTCGCGGACTCCGTGCGGCAGCGGTTGCTCGCGTCGCATGGCGGCCACCGCGGCGACCGGGATGTCAAGGTCGGCGGCGGTCTGCCGGACGGCGCGGGTCAGCAGCGGATGTGGGGACAGCTCGCCGAAAACCCGGTGCCCGTCCTGCAGGGCCGCGCGCACGGCGGTGCCGAACCGCACCATGTGACGAAGGTTGTCCGACCAGTAGCGGGCATCGCACGCCGGGCGTTCGCGCGGGTCGAACAGGGTCGCGGAGTAGTAGGGAAGCTCCGGCTTCATCGGGGCCAGGGGGGCTATGTCGGCCAGGACCTGGGTCAGCTCTGCCAGGATGGGTTCCACCTGCGGGGTGTGCGACGCCACGTCGACGGCCACCTCGCGGGCCATCACGTCACGCGCTTCCCATGCCGCGACAAGGTCGCGAACCGTCCGGGTGCCGCCCCCGATCACGGTGGATTGCGGAGAGGCCACCACGGCCACCACCACGTCCTTGATGCCGCGACTCGCCAGTTCCTCGCGCACCCGCGCAGCGGGCAGTTCCACCGACGCCATCGCGCCGATACCGGAGATGCGGGTACACAAGCGCGACCGGCGGCAGATCACGCGCACGCCGTCTTCCAGCGACAACGCTCCCGCGACAACGGCCGCCGCCACCTCGCCGAGGGAATGACCGATGACCGCGCCCGGGCGGACGCCGTGCGACCTCATCGCTGCCGCCAGCGCGACCTGCATGGTGAACAAGGTCGGTTGTACCCGGTCGATCTCGGTCACCATGGGGTCTGCCGTCATCGCTTCGGTGACCGAGAAGCCGGATTCCTGCGCGATCAACGGCTCGGCGGCGGCCACCGTCGCGGCGAATACCGGTTCGGTGGCGAGCAGGTCCGCGCCCATCCGGCTCCACTGCGAACCCTGTCCGGAGAACACCCACACCGGCCCGCGGTCGTCCTGGCCCACGGCGGCCTGATACGGCGTCTCGCCGTCGGCAACCTCCCGCAACCTCTCGACCAGCTCGGCGCGCGTGGTCGCGACCACGGAGGTACGCACCGGTCGGTGCCCGCGCCGGCGCGTCAGCGTGTAAGCCAGGTCGGGCAGCGCCACCGATCTGTTGACCGCGCGTTGGCCCAACCAGTCCGCCATCCGGCGTGAAGTCTGGCGCAACGCCGCGGCGGAGGTGGCCGACAGCGTGAACAACCGCTCGGCGGATGGGCCGGCGGGTTTGGCGCCGTTGGTCGCGGGCGCCTGCTCGAGGATGGCGTGTACATTGCTGCCCGACATCCCGTATGACGACACCGCGGCCCGCCGCGGTGCCGCGTCCTGGTTCCCCGGCCACAAGGTGATCTCCTGTGGCACAAAGAGTCTGGTGTCGATGTGCGCGAGCTCGTCGGGCAGTCGGGTGAAGTGAACCATGGGCGGCACGACACCGTGCTGCAGCGAGAGGACCGCCTTGACCAATCCCACTGTGCCGGCGGCGGCCTCCGGGTGCCCCAGATTGCTCTTGGCCGAGGCCAGCGCGCAGGGCCGGTCGATGCCGTAAACCGTCGCCAAGCTTGCGAATTCGATTGGGTCACCAACCGGGGTCCCGGTGCCGTGCGCCTCGACCATGCCTACGGTGCCGGCGTCGACGCCGGCCGCGGTCAGCGCCGCGCGATAGGCCAGCACCTGCGCATCGGCGGACGGGGTCGAAATGTTCTCGGTGCGTCCGTCCTGATTGGTTGCCGTGCCGCGCAGCACGGCTCGGATCGGGTCGCCGTCGCGCAGTGCATCCGGCAGCCGCTTGAGCAGCACCACGGCGCAGCCCTCGGAACGAACGAAACCATCGGCGGCAGCGTCGAATGCGCGACAACGCCCCGTCGGCGACAGCATTCCCAGCGCGGAAGCCGACGCGTACAGCTGCGGCTCCATCATGACCATGCAACCGCCGGCCAGCGCCAGGTCGCTCTCGCCGTCGTTCAGACTGCGGCAAGCCATATGCACCGCAAGCAGACTCGACGAGCACGCGGTGTCGACGGTCATCGCGGGACCGCGCAGTCCCATCGCATACGAGACTCGTCCCGAGCCCATGCTGAAGGGCAGTCCGGTGAACCCGTACGGGTCTTCCAGGGCATCGGCTTGCCCGGTGACAAACGAGTAATCACTGTGGGCCAGGCCCACGAATACTCCGGTCAGCGAGCCGTTCAGGGATGTCGGGTTGATCCCCGCGTGTTCCACGGCCTCCCAGGAAGTCTGAAGGAGCAAGCGGTGCTGCGGGTCCATCGCGATTGCTTCCCGCTCACTGATGCCGAAGAACTCCGGATCGAAGCCGGCGATGTCGTCGAGAAACCCGCCCCAGCGCGACACCGATCGACCGGGCACGCCCGGCTCGGGGTCGTAGTACTCGTCGGCATTCCAACGGTCGGCCGGGATCTCGGTGATCAGGTCGTCGCCTCGCAGCAAGGCGTCCCACAACTTGTCGGGGGAGTCGATGCCGCCGGGCAGCCGGCAGGACATGCCGATGACGGCGACCGGCGTGACAGGTGGCTTAGCCACCGTCACCCACCACCTTGCACCGGTGCTTTGCCCTGGGATTCCGCGGCGCCGCACCCAACCACGCTGAGCGCATCATTCAAGCCGATCTCTAATTCCTTAGGTGAACAGGAGGGTATCGGCTCGCTGCCCGTTCGAGAGCCAGCCACGCCGCGTGTGGCGCGACGACACAACGGATTTGCTGGCACGGTCGGCCCCAGAACGGCGCGGTGTCCCGCCAGGACAACGCCAGTACAGGGAATACTCATCACCATGACAACAGCCCGGGTGCCCCTGCTACCGATCGACCAGGCCAAGGCCGCCGCCGACGAGGCGGGCGTGCCCGACTACATGGCCGAGCTCAGCATCTTCCAGATGCTGCTCAACCACCCGAAACTGGCCGGGACGTTCAACGACATGCTCGCCACCCTGCTGTGGCACGGCAGTTTGGCGCCCAGGCTGCGCGAACTGGCCATCATGCGGATCGGCTGGCTCACCGGGTGCGACTACGAGTGGACCCAGCACTGGCGGGTCGCTTCGCGGCTCGGTGTGCCGGCCGAGGATCTGCTGGGGGTGCGAGATTGGCAGGGCTACAACGGGTTCGGGCCCGCCGAGCGGGCGGTGCTGGCGGCCACCGACGACGTAGTGCGCGACGGTGTGGTCAGCGCCGCGAGCTGGGCTGCATGTGAGCGCGAATTGCAGGGTGACGCAACGGTTCTGATCGAACTGGTGACCGCGATCGGCGCGTGGCGGATGGTCGCCTCGATACTGCAGAGCCTCCAGGTACCGCTGGAGGAGGGCGTGGCCGGTTGGCCGCCGGACGGGAAGTCTCCCCAGGCACCGAACGTGTAGCCACCCCACGCGCGGCGTAGCGTCGTCGAAATGCGAACCAGGGTCGCCGAAATGCTCGGCGTTGAGTTTCCGATATGCGCTTTCAGCCACTGCCGCGATGTGGTGGCCGCCGTGTCCAACGCCGGCGGCTTCGGGATCCTCGGCGCTGTCGCGCACAGTCCCGAGCGGCTGGAGAACGAGCTGACCTGGATCGAGGAGCAGACCTCAGGCAAACCCTACGGGGTTGATTTGCTGTTACCGCCCAAGTACGTCGGCGCCGAGCAAGGGGGGATCGACGCGGGGCAGGTCCGGGAGCTGCTGCCCGAGGAGCACCGCGCGTTTCTCGACGACATGCTGGTTCGCTACGGCATCGCCTTGCCGACGGATGGGCCGCGCGAACCGTCCGGGCGCGGCCTCAACATCTCGCCCAAGGGGTATGAGCCGCTGCTCGACGTCGCCTTCGGGCACGACATCCGCTTGATCGCCAGTGCGCTGGGGCCGCCGCCGGCGGACCTGGTTACGCGTGCCCACGACCAGAACGTGCTGGTCGCCGCGCTGGCCGGCACCACGCAACACGCGCGACGGCACGCGGCGGCGGGCGTCGACCTGATCGTCGCGCAGGGCACCGAGGCCGGCGGCCACACCGGCGAGGTGGCGACCATGGTGTTGGTCCCCGAAGTGGTGGATGCGGTTTCGCCGACCCCGGTGGTGGCGGCCGGCGGGATCGCCCGTGGCAGCCAGATCGCGGCGGCCCTGGCCCTGGGCGCCGAGGGGGTGTGGTGCGGATCGGTGTGGCTGACCACCGAGGAAGCCGAGACGCCCCCGGTGGTCAAGGACAAGTTCCTGGCTGCCAGCTCCTCCGATACCGTGCGGTCGCGGTCGATGACCGGTAAGCCGGCCCGGATGCTGCGCACCGCCTGGACCGACGAGTGGGAGCGGCCCGACAGCCCGGCCCCGCTCGGCATGCCGCTGCAGACCGCGCTGGTCAACGAGCCGCAAGTGCGCATCAATCAGGCCGCCAGCCACCCCGGCGCCAAGGCCCGTGAGCTGGCCACCTACTTCGTCGGACAGGTGGTCGGATCACTCGATCGGGTCCGGCCCACGCGTGCGGTGGTGCTCGACATGGTCGAGGAGTTCATCGAAACCATCAGCCGGCTGGAGGGCCTGGTCGAGCGGTAAGGCCAGCTCACGACCCCGCCACCTGAGGGGAACCTGTGGACCGACGTAAAAACCCGTAAAGATTCGGAAACGAGGTCGGGATCAGATTGACCGGGTCATGCCCGTCGTGCATCATTCTCACGGTAAGCACCTCGTTAGGTGAGGCGGCTACGCGAACATAGGCCACTGACCCCGAACGTCGAAAGACGCCCCGGGTCAGGACAGCTCCTCCCGGCTTAAGGGTTGAGCCCAGGTGGCTTCCGGGTTTACCGGACACGTCGTGTGGTGCCAAAGCTCTGACGAGAGGGGTGCGGATATCCGGCAGTCGCCGGTATTTCTGTCCTCCTTTGTGCAAGCAGATCGTGCGGATTAGCCGCGCGCGTCGTGACCGCGAGGAGGTGAGGGACGCATGAGTTCCAGTGATAGTCCGGGTCGATATCCGGGCTGTGTTTCGTCCCGATCCGGTCTCCGGCGCGACAGTCTCAGCTGAGCCGTCACACCTAAGATCCGCCTCCTTGGATCGGAACCGCAACGGGACGCGAACACGTCAGTCCATTTGTCCTCGTTTGTTTTCCGTCCTCATCTTCCCGTTTGGAGGCGATCATGACCGCTGCACTGCACGACGAACTAGTAACCACCCCCGCCGCGCCGAAGCTGCACATCGTGCGCGAGGGGTCGCCGATTCAGGCGCCCGCACCCAAGAAGGTGGCGCGTCGGCCCGAGAACCCCTTCGGTGACCCGCTGGTCGACGGGGCTGCCCGCTTGCTGAGCATTCCGCTGCGGCACGTGTACGCGGCGCTGTGGCGTATTGGCGTGCTCGAAGTCCAGGCCTAGTGCCATGGATTGTCCTCGAACGACGACTCCAAGGGGCTGCTTGACCGCAGGGGTCTCGCCTGTGGTCAAGCAACCCCTTGGAGGCCGTGGAGTTTTGGGCCGCGATCGGCGACGCTAGAATCTGTGCAACGGCGTCGATCCGGCCATCACCGGGGAGCCTTCGGAAGAACAGCTAACGCCCAGTAGAGCCGAACGGGTAGGCCCGTCACAGCCTGAACGAGTGGCCGTGCGTCAGCGCGGCAAGCGGGGTGGTACCGCGGCGCTCGCGCCCCCAAGCGCGTCGTCGTCCCCGTGCCTGAACCGATGGCACAGGAGACGGATGACCGACAGCGCCTACCCACTGACCGACCTGGGCGCCGACCAACGCGGCGGCTCTCCGGATCTTCCCGCGGTGGAAGCCCAGGTTCTCGACTACTGGTTCCACGACGACACCTTCCGCGCCTCCATCGCCGCCCGCGGGGACGCCCAGGAGTACGTCTTCTACGACGGGCCTCCGTTCGCCAACGGTCTGCCGCACTACGGGCACCTGCTCACCGGCTACGTCAAGGACATCGTGCCGCGGTACCGCACCATGCGGGGTTACCAGGTGGAACGCAGGTTCGGCTGGGACACGCACGGATTGCCCGCCGAACTCGAGGTCGAGCGCCAGCTGGGTATCACCGACAAGTCCCAGATCGATGCGATGGGAATCGCCGAGTTCAACGACGCCTGCCGCGCGTCGGTATTGCGCTATACCGACGAATGGCAGCAGTACGTGACCCGCCAGGCGCGCTGGGTCGACTTCGATCACGACTACAAGACTCTCGATCTCGGCTACATGGAGTCGGTGATCTGGGCGTTCAAGCAGCTGTGGGACAAAGGCCTGGCATACGAGGGCTACAGAGTGCTGCCGTATTGCTGGCGTGACGAGACCCCGCTGTCCAACCACGAACTGCGGATGGACGACGACATCTACCAAAGCCGCCAAGACCCCGCGCTCACAGTCGGATTCAAGGTGGTCGGCGGCCCGCTCGATGGTGCCTACCTGTTGGTGTGGACGACGACGCCGTGGACCTTGCCGTCGAACCTCGCGGTTGCCGTCAATCCTGAGGTGACCTATGTGCAGGTGCAGGCCGAGGGTCGTCGCTTCGTGCTGGCCGAGGCGCGGCTGGCCGCCTACGCCCGCGAGCTGGGTGTGGAGCCCGAGGTGCTGGGCAGCCACCGCGGCGCCGACCTGCTGGGCACCCGCTACCTGCCACCGTTCCCGTATTTCTACAGTCCCCAAGACTCGCCCAACGCTTTTCAGGTGCTGCCCGGCGACTTCGTGACCACCGAGGACGGCACCGGCGTCGTGCACATGGCGCCGGCCTACGGCGAGGACGACATGGTCGTGGCCGACGCGGCTGGGATCGCGCCGGTCACCCCGGTCAACGCCAAGGGCCGCTTCGACGCCACGGTGCCGGATTACCAGGGGCAGCACGTCTTCGACGCCAACGCGCCGATCATCCGCGACCTGAAGAACGGGACCGGCCCAGCGGCGGCGAACGGCTCGGTGCTGCTCCGTCACGAAACCTACGAGCACCCTTACCCGCACTGCTGGCGCTGCCGTAACCCGCTGATCTACCGCGCGGTGTCGTCGTGGTTCGTCAGGGTCACCGAGTTTCGCGACCGCATGGTGGAGCTGAACCAGCAGATCACCTGGTATCCCGAGCATGTCCGCGACGGCCAGTTCGGCAAGTGGCTGCAGGGCGCCCGCGACTGGTCGATCTCGCGAAATCGCTACTGGGGCACGCCAATCCCGGTGTGGAAGTCGGATGATCCCGCGTACCCGAGGATCGACGTATACGGCAGCTTGGACGAGCTGGAGCGTGACTTCGGGGTGCGACTGAACAATCTGCACCGGCCCTACATCGACGAACTCACCCGCCCCAACCCCGACGACCCCACCGGCAACAGCACCATGCGGCGCATCCCCGACGTGCTCGACGTGTGGTTCGACTCGGGTTCCATGCCTTATGCGCAGGTGCACTACCCGTTCGAGAACCAGGACTGGTTCGACAGTCATTACCCAGGGGATTTCATCGTCGAGTACATCGGGCAGACCCGTGGCTGGTTCTACCTGATGCACGTGCTGGCCACCGCGCTGTTCGACCGTCCGGCATTCAAAACCGCTGTGGCACACGGTATTGTGCTGGGCTCCGACGGGCAGAAGATGAGCAAGTCGCTGCGCAACTACCCGGACGTCTACGAGGTCTATGACCGTGATGGTGCAGATGCGATGCGCTGGTTTCTGATGGCCTCGCCGATCCTGCGCGGGGGCAACCTGATCGTCACCGAGCAGGGCATCCGCGACGGTGTGCGCCAGGTGCTGCTGCCGTTCTGGAACGCCTACCGCGTGCTGGTCCTCTACGCACCGAAAGTCGGCGCCTGGCGCACCGATTCGTCGCACGTGCTGGACCGCTACATCCTGGCCAAGCTGGCGATGCTGCGCGACGATCTGACCCAGGCGATGGAGGTCTGCGACATCTCCGGGGCTTGTGAACAGGTTCGCCAGTTCACCGAGGCGTTGACGAATTGGTATGTGCGACGGTCGCGTCCGCGATTCTTTGCCGAAGACGCCGACGCCATCGACACCCTGCACACCGTGCTCGAGGTCACCGCGCGGCTGACCGCGCCGCTGCTGCCGCTGACCACCGAGGTCATCTGGCGCGGTATCACCGGTGAGCGCTCCGTGCACCTGACCGACTGGCCGGAGTCCGGCGCGCTGCCCGCCGACCCCGACCTGGTCGCGGTCATGGATGAGGTCCGCGACGTGTGCTCGGCGGGTTTGTCGCTGCGCAAGGCCAAGAAGAACCTACGAGTTCGCCTGCCTTTGCCGAAACTCACTGTGGCAGTGGAAAATCCGGAGAAGTTGAGGCCGTTCGTCGACCTGATCGGCGACGAGCTCAACGTCAAGCAGGTCGAATTGACCGACGCGATCGACACCTACGGCCGGTTCGAGCTGACCGTCAACGCCCGGGTGGCCGGGCCGCGGCTGGGCAAGGACGTGCAGGCCGCCATCAAGGCGGTGAAGGCGGGTGAGGGCGTCGTCAACTCGGACGGCACCCTGACCGCAGGGCCCGCCGTGCTGCAGCCCGACGAGTACAGCTCCCGGCTGGTGGCCGCCGACCCGGAGTTCACCGCGGCGCTGCCCGGCGGGGCCGGTCTCGTGGTGTTGGACGGCACGGTCACTCCCGAGCTGGAGGCCGAAGGTTGG
>NZ_DATJYB010000240.1:0-7024 GCF_035499775.1 Mycobacterium sp.
CAGCAGGTTTACGGTGCGCTGCGCATCGATTCGATCACCTGGCTCAACGGAGGCATGTTCAACGAGACCTACACGCCCCGGCTGGCGCAGCGACTGATGTCACGTACACCGTTGGGCGACATCATCAGTCACGTGCAGGACAGTCCACTGTCCCGTCGGCTGTTGGAACGGACGTTGCAAGAGATGTTCGGACCGAACACCAAGCCGACGCCGCACATGATGGACGTCTTCCGTCAAATCCTGGAGTACAACGACGGCCGCCGGGTGATGCACAAAGTCGGCCGCTTCCTCAATGACCGTTACATTCATCGCAACCGGTGGGTGCGTGCGATGCGGCAGACCGAGGTGTCCATGCGGTTGATCGACGGGCCGGTCGACCCCAATTCGGGGGCTCACATGGCTCGGCGCTACGCCGAGGTGATTCCCGAGGCCGACGTGGTGATGCTCGCCGACGACATCGGGCATTGGCCGCAGCTCGAGGCACCCGAGGCGGTGCTCATACACTTCTTTGCCCACGTCGACCGTGTCACCGCCGGCGGGGGTTCGGCACGGGCATAACCCAGAAACCGTTTACCGCGGCGTCCGCAACGTGCAAAGCTGCTCGGCATGAGCGTCGCGATAGTCCGTCCCAAGCTTGAAGGAAACATCGCCGTCAGCAAAGACCGGCGGATCAGCTTCGCCGAGTTCGGCGCCCCGTGGGGGCGTGCGGTGTTCTGGTTGCACGGCACTCCCGGCGCCCGCCGGCAGATTCCGAACGAGGCCAGGATCTATGCCGACGAGCACAACATCCGCCTGATCGGCGTCGATCGGCCGGGTATCGGCTCGTCAACCCCGCATCGGTACGAGAACGTCCGGGCGTTCGCCGACGACCTGCGGGTCATCGCCGACACGCTGGGAATCGACAAGATGGCCGTGGTCGGTCTGTCCGGCGGCGGTCCGTACAGCCTCGCCTGCGGCGCCGCGTTGCCCGACCGCGTGGTGGACGTCGCCGTGCTCGGCGGCGTGGCGCCGACTCAGGGTCGCGACGCGATCAGCGGCGGAGCGATGAACCTCGGGCTGCGGGTGGCGCCGCTGCTGAAGTACGGCGGCAATCCGCTGCGAATAGGCGCCAGCGTGCTGGTCCAGTCAATCCGCCCGGTCGGGTCCACCGCGCTGCAGGTGTACGCCCGGCTATCACCCGAGGCGGACCGGCACCTGCTGACCCGTCCCGAGTTCAAGGCGATGTTCCTCGACGACCTGCTCAACGGCAGCCGCAAGCAACTGGCCGCGCCGTTCAACGACGTCATCCTGTTCGCCAAGGACTGGGGCTTCGGGCTGGACGACGTGAAAGTCCCGGTCCGGTGGTGGCACGGTGACCACGACCACATCATTCCGTTCTCGCACGGAGAACACGTCGTTTCCCGGCTGCCCGACGCCGAGCTGTTCCACCTGCCGGAGGAAAGTCATCTCGCCGGGCTGGGCCGCGGCGAGGAGATCCTGTCCACGCTGATGAAGCTCTGGGACGAGCAGGGCTGAAACTTCTGCTGCCGCAGGCAGCGCGGATATGTCACGCTGTTAGCTGTGGCAGCACCCTTCGAGAACCCAGCGATCCCCTCGCTGGCCCTCTACCTCAGCGACATACCGCGTGCGGCGGTCGAGTACGGGGTGCTGCTCAGCACATTACCGCTGCACCGGACGCTGCCGACCGGCGACGGGCATCCGGTGCTGGTGCTGCCCGGTCTGCTCGCCGCCGACAGCTCCACCTGGACGCTGCGGCGCATCCTGCGCCGACTCGGGTACCGGGCGCACGGTTGGCGACTCGGCCGCAACATCGGCCCGACGGCCAAAGCGGTGGCCGGCATGGCCAACCGGCTGGACGAGCTGCACCGCCGATACGACGAACCGGTCAGCCTGATCGGCTGGAGCCTGGGCGGTATCTTCGCGCGCACGCTGGCCCGGCGCAGCCCGTCGTCCGTGCGCCAGGTGATCACGCTCGGCAGCCCGTTCGCGATGGAACACGAGGGCCAGTCTCGCGCCTCGCGCAGCTTCAACCGCTACGCACACCGGCACGTCGAGCGGCCCCCGCTGCCGCTGGCAGCCGAAGCCGAACCGCTGCCAGTGCCGGCGACCTCGATCTACTCGCGCTACGACGGCATGGTCGCCTGGCGGACGTGTCTGGAGGCGCCGTCCGCACGTGCGGAGAACATTCGCGTGCTGGCCAGCCACATCGGCTACGGACACAATGCGGCCGTGGTCTGGGCCATCGCGGACCGGCTGGCGCAGCCATCGGGGCAGTGGGCGCCGTTCCGGCCGCCGCCGATGCTGCGACCGCTGTATCCGCGGCCGGACGCCGCGCCGCCGCGACGGGTCGGCGACCCGCGGCTGCGCCTGGCGTAGCAAGCCCTCTAGCAGCCCGGGGTAGCGTCGCTGACGTGCTGTTAGCCTCCCTGAACCCCGCAGCCGTCACCGCCACCGACATCGGTGACGCGGTGACCATCGACGGCGTCGTGCTGAGCCGCAGCGACTTGGTCGGCGCCGCGACCTCGGTGGCCGAGCGGGTCGCCGGCGCGCATCGCGTGGCGGTGCTGGCCACCCCGACCGCGGCGACGGTGCTGGCAATCACCGGCTGCCTGATCGCCGGTGTACCCGTCGTCCCGGTGCCCGCCGACGTCGGCGTCGCCGAACGCCGGCACATGCTCACCGACTCCGGCGTCCAGGCCTGGCTTGGGGCAGCGCCCCCAGAAGACTCGGTGCCGGAAGGGCTGCCGCACATCCCGGTTCGCTTGCACGCCCGTTCCTGGCACCGCTACCCCGAGCCGTCGCCCCAGGCCGCCGCGATGGTGATCTACACCTCGGGCACCACCGGGCTGCCCAAGGGCGTGCAGCTGAGCCGACGGGCGATCGCCGCCGACCTGGACGCGCTGGCCGCTGCGTGGCAGTGGACGGCCGACGACGTGCTGGTGCACGGATTGCCGCTGTTTCACGTACACGGGCTGGTGCTGGGCCTGCTCGGCTCGCTACGTGTGGGAAATCGCTTCGTGCACACCGGAAAACCGACACCGGCGGGCTACGCGGGCGCCGGCGGCACTTTATATTTCGGAGTTCCCACGGTGTGGTCGCGGGTGGTGGCCGATCAGGCGGCGGCCGAGTCGCTGCGGTCGGCACGGCTGCTGGTGTCGGGAAGTGCCCCGCTGCCGGTGCCGGTGTTCGACCGGCTGGTTCGGCTCACCGGTCACCAGCCGGTCGAACGCTACGGCAGCACCGAATCGCTGATCACGCTGTCGACACTGGCCGACGGCGAGCGGCGCGCCGGCTGGGTGGGGCTGCCGCTGTCCGGGGTGCAGACCCAGCTGGTGGACGACAACGGCGAGCCGGCACCGCACGACGGGGAAACCGTTGGGAAGCTTCAGGTTCGGGGTCCGACGCTGTTCGACGGCTACCTCAATCGTCCGGAGGCCACCGCTGAGGCGTTCGACGCCGACGGTTGGTACCGCACCGGCGACGTCGCCGTCGTCGACGGCGGCGGCATGCACCGCATCGTCGGACGCGAGTCGGTGGACTTGATCAAGTCGGGCGGATACCGCATCGGCGCGGGCGAAATCGAGACGGCGCTGCTGGGGCATCCGGATGTCGACGAGGTGGCAGTCGTCGGGCTGCCCGACGAGGATCTGGGCCAGCGCATCGTCGCGTTCGTCGTCGGCTCAGCTGAGATTGCCGGCGATGAGCTCATTGATTTTGTCGCGCAACAACTTTCGGTGCACAAACGGCCGCGTGAAGTGCGGGTGGTGGACTCGTTGCCGCGCAATGCGATGGGCAAGGTGCTCAAGAAGCAGCTGCTCTCCGACGGCTGAGCGCGCGTGCCCGGCGGACACGCGCGCTCGCGACGAGGCGTTACGGCATCACCGCCCAGAACGGGTGCGTGACCGACCAGACCGGGTGGGTCAGGTCGTCGGTGTAGTGGTAGATCGGGTGCGTCGGAGGCGGCTCGGGCCGCATCGGAGCCGCCGCGGGGCCGGCCGGGTGCATCGACGGCGGCATCGGGGCGATGGGGGCGGCCGACGCCACCGCGGGTCCGGCCACCGCTGCCGCCAGCGACAGGCCGACGGCGCAGAGAACACCTGCCGACAAAGTGCGAATCCTGGACATTTCTGACTCCCTTCGATTCTATATTGTCATATCTAGTTGACAATTGAAGGCTAGGCCGAGCCGCCACACACTGTCAACCAAAGTTGTCAAATCAAGTGAACACGCAGCAACTTTTCAGGTTTCTCACCGGGCATGCCCACCTGGCGTCGCTTAGCGTCGTTATGTGCCATTGACGATTGCCGCCAGCCCCGCGGTCACCCCGATGAGACGGGTGGCCGCTGCCTGCCTTATCGGCTCGGCGATCGAGTTCTACGACTTCCTTATTTACGGCACCGCGGCGGCGCTGGTGTTCCCCGCCGTGTTCTTCCCGCACCTGAGCCCGGCGGTCGCGACGATCGCGTCGATGGGGACGTTTGCGACAGCGTTTCTGTCCCGGCCGGTCGGCGCCGCCGTGTTCGGGTACTACGGCGACCGGTTGGGGCGCAAGAAGACGCTGGTGGCCACGCTGCTGATCATGGCCGTGTCGACCGTGGGCGTGGGCCTGGTTCCCAGCAGCGGGGCCGTTGGTGCGGCGGCCCCGCTGATCCTGGTCGCGCTGCGCCTGTTGCAGGGGTTTGCCGTCGGCGGCGAGTGGGCCGGGTCGGCGTTGCTGACCGCCGAGTACGCACCGCCGGACAAACGCGGCCGATACGGCATGTTCACGCTGATCGGTGGCGGCACCGCGGTGGTGATGAGCAGCGCGACTTTTCTGGGCGTGAATATCACCATCGGCGAGGACAGTCCCGCGTTCCTGCAATGGGGGTGGCGGGTGCCGTTCCTGATCAGCGCCGCGCTGATCGTGCTCGCCCTCTACGTGCGGCTCAACATCAACGAGACCCCGGTGTTCGCCGAGGAAAAGGCCCGCAACCTGGTCCCCAAGGCACCGCTCAGCGAGCTGCTGCGGCTGCAACGCCGGGAGATCGCGCTGGCCGCGGGCAGCATCCTGGGCGCGTTGGGCTTCATCTACATGGCCAACACGTATCTGGCCATCTACGCCCACTCCCACCTGGGGTATTCGCGCAACTTCATCTGGTCCGTCGGCGCGCTGGGCGGGTTCGTCAGCATCACGTTCGTCGCGATGTCGGCCATCTTGTCCGACCGGGTCGGGCG
The DNA here is from genome assembly GCF_035499775.1 of Mycobacterium sp. Lineage (GTDB taxonomy): Bacteria > Actinomycetota > Actinomycetes > Mycobacteriales > Mycobacteriaceae > Mycobacterium. Next base: position 5,215 of record NZ_DATJYB010000240.1, read on the forward strand.
TCGCCGCATGATGCTGATCGGCTGGGCCGGCTGTGTGCCCTGGTCGTTTGTGGTGATGCCGCTGCTGAACACCGGTAAACCCATCTGCTACGCGGTGGCGATCGTCGGCATGTGTGCCATCGCGGCGATCGGGTCCGGACCCACCGCGGCGTTCATCCCCGAGCTGTTCGCCACCCGCTACCGCTACAGCGGCGCGGCGCTGGCGCAGAACTTCGCCGGCATCGTCGGCAGCGCCGCTCCGCCGCTGATCGCCGGGACGCTGCTGGAAACCTACGGCAGCTGGGCGATCGGTCTGATGCTGGCCACGCTTTCGGTGGTCAGCCTGCTGTGCACCTATCTACTGCCGGAAACCACTCGGCTTGGGCTAATTGGCGTGCAGGTCCTCGTTGAGCGCGATGCCCTGACCGTCGCGGGCCACCACCTCGACCGCCCCGGTCAGTGAATTGCGCCGGAACAGCAGGTTGTTGCCGCCGGACAGCTCACGGGCCTTGGCCGATTTGCCGTCGGGCAGTGCGACTTTGGTGCCCGCGGTGACATACAGACCGGCCTCGACGACGCAGTCGTCGCCCAGCGAGATACCCAGCCCGGCGTTGGCGCCGAGCAGACACCGCCGGCCGATTGAAATCACCTCCGTGCCACCGCCGGACAGCGTGCCCATGATCGACGCTCCGCCGCCGATGTCCGAGCCGTCGCCGACCACCACGCCCGCCGAGATGCGGCCCTCCACCATCGACGCGCCCAGGGTGCCGGCGTTGTAGTTGACGAAACCCTCGTGCATCACCGTGGTGCCCGACGCGAGGTGGGCGCCCAGCCGCACCCGGTCGGCGTCGGCGATGCGCACTCCGCTGGGCATGACGTAGTCGACCATCCGCGGGAATTTGTCGACGCCGTACACGGTCACCGCTCCTCTGCGGCGCAGCCGCGCCCGCACCGGCTCGAAGCCCGCGATCGCGCAGGGGCCGTGATTAGTCCACACCACATTGGTCAATACTCCGAACAAGCCGCCGGCGTTCAGCCCGTGCGGCGCCACCAGGCGGTGAGAAAGCAGATGTAACCGCAGGTAGGCGTCGTACGCGTCGGCGGCGACATCGTCCAGTGAGCCGATGACCGTGCGGACCGCGATGGTCTCGGTGTTGCGGTCGTCGTCGCGGCCGATCAGGGCGGCCAGGTCGGCGGGAACGTCGGACACCGCCAGCCGTGTGGTGGCGGTGGCGCCGGATTCGGCCAGTTTCGGTGCGGGAAACCAGGTGTCGAGGATCGATCCGTCGGAGGCGAGCGTCGCCAGCCCAATGCCTGCTGCTCCAGTCACGGTCGACAAGGGTACTTCGGTCGCCGAGCAGACACAGAATCGCATCCCCGACCCTCCGGTAGTGCGATTCTCCGTCTGCTCGCCGAACTAGGCTTGGCGACGTGCTGGACTTGCGTGGGGACCCGATCGAGCTGACCGCGGCGCTGGTCGACATCCCCAGCGAATCGCGCGACGAAGCCCGGATCGCCGACGAGGTGGAGGCCGCGTTGCGCGCCCAGACATCCGGCTTCGAGATCATCCGCAACGGCAACGCCGTGCTGGCCCGCACTTCGTTGCACAGGCCGACCCGGGTGTTGCTGGCCGGACATCTGGACACCGTCCCGGTCGCCGGAAACCTGCCCAGCCGACGTGAGAACGGCGAGCTGCACGGCTGCGGCACCGCGGACATGAAATCCGGTGACGCGGTCTTTCTTCACCTGGCCGCCACGGTTGCCGAGCCGGTGCACGACCTGACGCTCGTGTTCTACGACTGCGAGGAAATCGAGTCGGCCGCAAACGGTT
>NZ_DATJYB010000241.1:0-18694 GCF_035499775.1 Mycobacterium sp.
TCGACGACAAGCGCCAAACCGGCGCGCACCACCACTTCACCTGCGCCACCACACTGCGCGCCACGCAATCCGCCGCGCTGCAAGAGCTTCTCACCGAGGACATCGGCGTCCTCATCGCGCCGCCGGGCACGGGCAAGACCGTAATCGCCTGCGCCGCTGTCGAATCACGCGCCACTTCCACCCTCGTCCTCGTTGACCGCAAAGCCCTGGCCGACCAATGGCGCGACCGCATTCACCAGCACCTGTACTTCAAATGCGGCCAGATCGGAGGCGGACGAACGAAAACCACTGGAATCCTCGATATCGCCCTCCTGCCCACTCTTGCGCGCCGGGACAACATCGAAGAACTCACCGCCGGTTACGGATTCGTCATCGTCGACGAATGCCACCACGTCGCGGCCAGCGCCTTCTTCGCCGTTCTCAGCAGAATCCCGGCACGCTACTGGCTGGGCCTGACCGCAACACCCGAACGCCGCGACGGACTCGAAGACCTGATCTATCACCAACTCGGCTCGCACCACGTCACCATCGACACCCCGAGCACCGGACAGCTGCCCGTCGACGACTCCGATCTCCTGACACCGCATCCCGTTTTACGCCTGCATCCGACCCGATTCCGCTACTCGGGCGAAGCAGACCCAAGCGCACCAGGCGGAATGGCCGAGATCTACCGCGCGCTCGTCGCCGATCACGACCGACTCAACCAGGTTGTCGACGACGTCCTAGCCGCCGCCGGCGAGGCAGCCAACATCCTGGTCCTCACCACCTGGGTGGAGCACCTCAACGCCATCGCCGAACGGCTGCGACAAGCCGGCAACACCGTCACTGTACTTAGCGGCGGCATGAAAGCACGCGAACGCCGCCAGATCACCGACCAGCTCGCCAACCACACCCCCGAATCGGATCCACTGTTGATCGTCGGCACCAGCTCGTTCATCGGCGAAGGATTCGACTGTCCCGCCCTGGACACCTTATTTCTGGCAGCGCCGATCACATTCAAGAACCGCCTCGTGCAATACCTCGGCCGAGTCACCCGTCCCTACCCCACCAAGACCACCGCAACCGTGCACGACTACCACGACGACCTCACCCCAGTCATCGCCTCATCCCTCAAGAAACGCGCACCCGGCTACATCAAGATGGGCTTCCCGGACCCACGCCGACAAACCTGAGCGCAGCAAATCACGATTGACGTGAACCCATTCGTTCGCACCGTGACATCGGCCGCCTTCCCCCAAGCTGCGATCCACGGCGAACTCCCAGTTCACAGCCTCTGACGGCTGCGAACTCGATCTCGATGAGACCGCCGTGAGTAGCGGTAGCGTGTTTTCCCAGGTCGCTGACGGTTCTCGCGCTGGCGGCGCCTTGCGTGACGTTCATGCACGCGCACGTCGTTCGGCATCGCGCATAACGTCTGGTCCCAGCGTGGTCCCACGTGGGTGATCCGGCCCCGAACCGCTCGTGCGTCCTTGACGAAACGCGTGTGTACTGCCATTGTGAGTACATGACTTCAATGAAAGACGACCGGCTGCAGTTGCGGGTCGACGCGACCGCAAAACGGCGACTAGAAGAGGCGGCAAGCGAGGCACACCTCAGTGTCACGGCGTTCGTGCTGCAAGCCGCGAACCGTGCAGCCGACGACGTGCTCGCCGAACGACAGACCATCCACCTCTCCCCCAATGCTGCGGCCGCTTTTGCCGAAGCCCTCAACCGTCCCGCACAGGTCAACGAGAGGCTCGCGAAAGCATTGCAACGGCCGACGAAGTTCACCTGGCTTGACTGAGGTGCGGTTCCACCGGCCGACATTGCTTGACCTAGACAAGCACCACCGAAACGAATTCACCTCTGGCGAAACAACATTAGACGAATGGCTGCGTCGCTACGCCGGCCAGAACCGACGCGGCAACACCGCCGCAGTGTGGCTGATCACGGACGCGAATCATAAGGCCGTCTGCTACGCCAGCTTGTCGATGACCTCCGTCGATCGGTCCGCCAGCCCCAAACCTCTCGGTAAGGGCGCGCCGCGGCAGATTCCTGCGCTGTTGATCGGCCGTCTAGCGACCGACACTCGGGTGGCCGGATTCGGGCTCGGAACCGAGATGGTCAAGCACATTTTGGCTACCGCGGCCGAACTGAACATCAAGGCTGCCTGTCGTGCCGTCGTTGTCACCGCTCTCAACGCCGAGGCGTTCCGCTGGTGGCAGCGGTTCGGATTCGAACCGCTTGATGCCGACGAACCAGCCAACCTGGATCTCTATCTGTTGACCAAAGATATCGCCGAAACCCTGGCCTCCCTGTAAGACTCCAGCCATGGACAGCGTGGTTGAGCTGCATCTTCGCCAACTGATCTTCGAAAGACTTGCCGATATCGTGGCTGAGAATGGCGTTGTCAGTCGGGCCGAACTCGAACAGCTTCAAGTCGGAGACCAGCAATGGCGAGTTATTGACCGGAATCGCGGCATCCGGAACCCCAAAGAACTCCTGGCCACGTTGTCGGTGATCTCCAACCCCAAAGGCCCGTACGCAGATACGCAGGTAGGCGACTGTCTCTACGCTTACGACTACCGGGCAGGCAGCACCGACGGCGATAACCGGAAGATGCGGCGCGCCTTCGAACTCGGGCTGCCAATCATCTTGCTGCGCACCATCCGCCCAGGCATCTTCGTGCCGATCTTCCCTGTCTATGTAGTCGCAGACGATGCTGACAGTCGACGATTTATCCTCGCTCTCGACGAAAGCCTTCGCTTCGTCTCCAACCCACTGCAGCTCAAACCAGCCGAACGCGAATACGCCGAACGAATCGTGAAACAGCGCCTCCATCAACCGGAATTTCGAGGACGCGTCCTCCTGGCCTATCAAACACAGTGCACCGTCTGCAGCCTCCGGCATGGCAAGCTCCTCGATGCTGCCCACATCATCGGCGATACCAAGCAACACGGCCTGCCGATAGTCGAGAACGGTCTGAGCCTCTGCAAAATCCACCACGCAGCTTTCGACGCAAACTTGCTCGGCATCTCACCGGATTACGTCGTCCACATCAACCGTGCCCTCATGGAAGAAATCGATGGGCCGATGCTCCGACACGGCCTTCAAGAAATGGACGGCCAACTCCTTACCCTGCCAGCGAGAGCCTCTGACCGGCCCGGAGCCGATCGACTGGCCGAACGATTCGACGAATTCCGCGCTGCAGGATGACAGCCCCTCGAACAGCCACCCCCCTTGCTTGACCAACGGACAAGTGCGCCAGGAACGACGCGGTGTCCACGAATGGTGCTCCCAAAGCCGGGCTAACTGAGCCGATCGGCGGCGCATAGCCCAGGTCAAAGCGTACTTTCCTGCGTCGGGCTGACAGGATTTGAACCTGCGACCACTTGACCCCCAGTCAAGTGCGCTACCAAACTGCGCCACAGCCCGGTGCCGCCGAAATCACCGGCAGCAGGTCGACAGCCTACCGCAGACCGACCGTCAGCCGACCACGGCCCGCGCCCACGACGACGACTACCCTGTCGCGCAACGCTTTCGTCATTTCTCGAACCATGCGTTGACCTCCGCGGCCCAGGCCAGCAGAGCTTCGGCAAGTTCGGATTCGCGACCATAGAACCGCTGCGCCGGCACCGGCACGCTAGCCGCCACCAATTCCTCGGTCACCCCGGCCAGCGCCACCGCGACCGCGCAGATCCCTTCGGTCTGCTCCTCGCGGTCATAGGCCACGCCCTCCGCAGCGATCTGCGAGAGTTCATCACGCAAAGCGGCGGGCGAAGTGATCGTGCGCGGCGTCAGCGGCACCAGCCGACTGGGCAACGCCCGGGCCCGCAGCTCCGGCGACAGCGATGCCAGCAGCGCTTTGCCGTTCGCGCAGCAGTACAGCGGGAACGACTCCCCCACCGCGCTCATCGCCCGCAGGCGGCGCGGCGGGACCACCTGATCAATGAAGCTCGCTCGGTCCCCGTCGAGAATCGACAGGTCCACGGTCTCGTCCAACGACCGCGACAGCTCCGCCAAAAACGGGTGCATGTCCGTCACGACACTGAGCCGCACGCTGCCGGCCATCCGCGCGATCTCCGGGCCGAGCCGATACGGCCCCCGCGCCCCGCGCGAGGCCACCAGACCCTCGTCCTCCAGGGCGTTGAGGATCCGGCTCACCGTCGAGCGGGCCATGCCCACCCGCTCGCCGATCTCGGCCTGGCTCAGTCCGCCGGGGTGCGCCTGCAGCACCCGCAGGATCTCGGCCGCGCGGGCAATGACTTGGATGCCACCGCTGCGGGCATCTTCGACGGTCACAAGCGTTCTCCTGGAAGGTGCAGTAGCGCTTCGGTTTCCTCGACCGAGGCGACCGGCAGATCCAGGGCCTCCGCAAGTCGCACGGTGCGCGACACCAGCGCCAGATTGCTCGGCGCCAGTTCACCTTTGCGCAAATACAGCGTGTCCTCCAAACCGGTTCGAGCGTTGCCGCCCAACGCAAGTCCCATCGCAGTCAACTGCAAGTTGGCCCGGCCGATCGCGATGACTTGCCAGATCGCCCCAGGCGGAAGCCGGCGCACCATCGTGAGCAGATTATCGGCGGTGGCGGCCATCCCCCCGCGAACCCCAAGGACGATGCTGAATTGCAATGGTTCGGCCAGCAGGCCTTCCTGCCACAACCGCAGGCACGCCTCTAAATGCCCGGTGTCATAGATTTCCAGTTCCGGCGTGACGTCGAGCTCGCGCATCCGCGCCGCGAGGCGCCGCACCGCATCCGGCGGATTGCGAAACTCGCTGTCGGCAAAGCTCATCGAGCACGGGTTGAGCGTGGCCATCCGCGGGCGCAGCTCGACCAGTTTTTCGCGCTCCTCGAACGGCACCGTGAGCCCAACGCCGGTGGACATCTGGATCAGGATCGGGCACCGTTCGCGGATCAGGTCCATCACCCGGCGCCCGATGTTCAAATCAGCTGTGGACCGCTCGTTTTCGTCCCGCAGATGGATGTGCGCCACTGCGGCGCCGGCATGGTAGCCCTCCTCGACCGCGGCGGCGATCTCCTCGGGAGAAGTCGGCAACGCCGCGTTGTCGGCCTTGGTCGCGATGGGCCCAGTCGGCGCGACGGTGATGACGATACTCATGATGCCTTCCCCTGCGGATACGCGATGGCCACCAGCAACACTGCCTCTGAACCCGCCCGGTTCTGTATCGATCGGACTTCACCCTTGGCGAAATGCACGCTGTCGAGACGACCCAACACCGTTTCGCCTCCCTCGCAGGTGATTACGAGCTCGCCATCGATGACGACATACACGGTTTCCTCGCGGGCCGGCGCCTCCTCGGCGGTCCCGCCGGGCTTGTAGAGGGAAACACCGACCCAGAAGCGGTCGGTGTGGCCGGCCTCGTGCCCCTGAAGGCGCACGGTGCAGACACCGCGGTGCAACGGGGCGGAGTAGGCAGGCGCTTCGGCAGCCCTGGTCACGTTCATCGCTGCGCCCCCGCCTCGATGCGGTAGCTCCCAGTGGGATCGACGATCGCCACCAGTCGCACGATGCAGCCGTCGCCGCCTACCCAGCGCCACGGGAATGCGGCGAAGGTGACCCGCTTGCCGGTGACCTTGTCCAGGTCGCCGCCGACGTTCTCGAAGCCGTAGATGCCGTTGGACAGGATCGCCCGGTGACAGGGCTCCCACTCCGGGAAGTCATCGAGCACCTTGCGGCCGGTCTCCTCTTCGTATTCACGTACCGCCCAGGGCAACAGGCCGCCCTGCGCTTCCGCGGGGCCGTGCGGGGCGATCGCCGTGGCCAGCGGGTGGTCCAAGGCCTGGGTGTCGGTGCCGACGGCTTTAACCCCTTTGGCCGCAAACCATTCCCCGGATTCCTTGTAGAAACCCGGCGAGTACGCGTAGTACTCGGCGCTGTCGGCGTACTTGTGGTGCCAGCCAGTGTTGACGATGACAATGTCGCCAGCGCGGATCTCCGGCCCAGAAGAACTGGCCTTCTCCAAATCCTCGGCGGTGACGACCTCCCACTTGTTCTTCGGGATCGAGACGACGACCCCGGTGCCGAAGAACGCGCTCAACGGGATCTCGTCCAGGAACGGCGTGCCCTCGACTACATGGGCGGGCGCGTCGATGTGAGTCCCGGAATGCATTACAGTGGTGATCTTTTGAGTGAGGACCCGGCTCTTGGCCATGCCGTGCAGACGTTCGATCTTGACGTCCTCGAAGTACGGCCAGGCCGGCACCCCGTGACCCCACGGATGCGACAGGTCGTAGAACTCCAACTGGGACTCGGCTTGGCCGAGGGGCCAGGCGAATCTCATGGCTATGTCTCCCTTCTGTTTTCGAGTTGCTGATGGATGTGTTGAGCCAATCGAATGGCGGTGGCTTCGCGGGCCCCTTCAGGCCAGTCGAGGAAGCCGCGGCCGGTGCGTGCGCCGAGTTTCCCATCGGCCACCAGTTCGCGTAGCAGCGGACTGGGGTACGGGTCGTTGTTGAGGCTGGGGAGCACGGCGTCGTGGATGGCCAAGGTGAGGCCCAGACCGATGTAGTCGGCGTTCTCCAAGGGCCCGAGTGTCGCCAACCGCAGCCCAATCGTGTTGCGCACCACTAGGTCTACCGTCTCGGCATCGCACACACCTTCGGCGACCAGCGCGATCGCGTCACGCCAAAGAGCATGCTGCAGCCGGTTGCCGATAAAGCCCGGGACATCGCGCCCGGCCCGCACCGGCAGTTTGCCCGCCTGGGTCAGCAGGGCAATGACGCGGTCCGTCGTCTCCGCCGCGGTGCGCGCACTGGGCACCACCTCGACGACCGGGATCAGATCCGGCGGGTTCCAAAAGTGTGTCCCGATCGCGCGGCCGCCATCCCCGACCCGCTCGGTGACAGCCCCGATCGGCAACACCGAAGTGTTGGTGGCCAGCAAGGCATTTGGCGCAAGTCGGGCCAGTCGCCCGAAGAGTTCCTGCTTGACGGCGAGGCCCTCGACGATCGCCTCCACTACTAGGTCGGTGTCACGCACTGCCTCCGCCAGCTCGGCGTTCGCGGTCACCGAGCCGCGGCTAGCGCCGGCCACCGCTCCGGCTTCAGACGCTGCGGCATCGAGGATTCCAGCGTTGGTGTCGGTGATGACGACATCGAGGCCCGCCGAGGCCAGCACGCCGGCAATGCGGCGACCCATCAGGCCGGCGCCGACGACGGCCGCGCGCGAAAAGCCATGGGCCGTCAGCATGCGGTGTACCCGCCGTCCAGATACATCACCTGGCCGGTGTAGAAGCGCGACGCGTTGCTGAGCAGGTAGATCAATGCGCCGACGAAGTCCTCCGGCTCGGCGAATCGACGCAGCGGAATCCGGGCGAACATCGCCTCGCGGGTGGCGCGTCCCTTCTCGTCGTCGGCATACATCCATTCGGTGAGCTCCGACCGGAAAACCGTTGGAGCAAGGGCATTCACGCGAATGCCGTCGGCGCCCCACTCGGCCGCCAGAGTCTTGGCCAGCAGGTCGGTGGCCGCCTTCGAAGGGCAATAGGCGCTGTAGCCGGCGGGGTGGCCCAGCGCGCCCCGGACCGAGGAGACCAGCACGACGCTGCCTCCATCGCCCTGCTCGAGGAGCACTCGCCCGGCCGCCCGGCACACCAGCCATGAACCTCGAGCGTTAGCGTCCATCACTCGGTCGAAGTCCTCGACCGCCATCTCGGTGATGGGCGCGACATGGTTCATGCCCGACGCAACCAGGACCCCATCGAGGCGGCCATGGCGGGCGACGGCCGCCGCGACCATGGCCTGGGCATCGGCCGGGGTTTCGGGTCGGCGCGTGACCACCGCGGCGTCATCAATGCCGGCAGCGTCAACCAGTTCGGCCAGGCCCGCGGAGTTGCCGCCGGCCAGCGTCAGCCGGGCCCCGGCTTCCGACAGCGCCCGGGTCGCGACGCTGCCTAACGCGCCCGTCGCGCCGGTGATCAATATCGACTTGTCCTGCACGCTGAACCGCGTCTGAGTCTCCGCCATTACGCCCCGTCTCCCGCGATACGGGTAGATGCACCCGTTATGCGAGAGATCGTATGGAGTCTAATGAAGCGGTGTCAACGAGATAATCCTGTGATGTAGCTTTCAGTGACCGTATTGTGGGATTTAGCCATCGCGGACAGGAGCCAGGTCGCCGAACGTGCTCTGAGGGCCAAAAGTTGGCCTGATTTCCGCCACCAGAGCACACTCGGCGGCAGGACGGCTCGACGCCAGGCCCGAACGCAAAAACTCAGCGTCGCCTGGACCGCTTTTCGCGGATCCGCACGTTGATCCGGATCGGGCTGCCCTCGAATCCGAACGTCTCGCGCAGCCGCCGTTCCAGGAACCGGCGGTAGCCGGCCTCCAGAAAACCGGTGGTGAACAGCACGAACGTCGGCGGCCGCGCGGTGGCCTGGGTGGCGAACAAGATCCGTGGCTGCCTGCCGCCGCGCACCGGGGGCGGCATGGCTGCCACCACCTCTTTGATCCAGGTGTTCAGCGGGCCGGTGGCGATCCTGGTGTCCCAGGATGCCAGCGCACCCTCCATCGCGGGCACCAGCTTCTGCACCGCCCGCCCGGTCTTGGCGGAGATGTTGACCCGCTGCGCCCAGCGCACCTGTACGAGTTCGCGGTCGATCTCGCGGTCCAGCAGATCACGGCGGTCCTCGTCGACGAGGTCCCACTTGTTGTAGGCCAGCACCAACGCCCGCCCGGCCTCGATCACCATGGACAACACCCGCAGATCCTGCTCGGTGATCGGCTGCGACGCGTCGATCAGCACGATCACCACCTCGGCCAAGTCGATGGCGCCGCGCGTGCGCACCGACGCGTAGAACTCGTGCCCGCTGGCCTGACCCACCTTGCGCCGCAGGCCGGCGGTGTCGACGAACCGCCAAACCTTGCCGCCCAGCTCGATCAGCGAATCCACCGGATCGACCGTCGTCCCCGCGACTTCGTGCACTACCGAACGTTCGTCGCCGGCCAGCTTGTTCAGCAATGAACTCTTGCCCACGTTGGGCTTGCCGACGAGGGCCACCCGCCGGGGACCGCCCCCACGCGACGCCGATTCGGCCACCTCGGGCAGCGCGGCCAGCACCTCGTCGAGCAGGTCGGCCACGCCGCGACCGTGCATCGCGCTGATCGCATACGGCTGACCAAGTCCCAGCGACCACAATGTCGCGACGTCGGCTTCGCCCTTGTCGCTGTCAACCTTGTTGGCCGCCAAAAAGACTGGCTTACCCGAGCGAAGCAGGATGCGGGCGGCGTCCTCATCGGCGGCGGTGGCGCCGACAGTCGCATCGACCACCAGGATCACCGCGTCGGCGGTACGCATCGCCACCGACGCCTGCTCGGCCACCAGCTGTTGCAGTCCCTTGGCGTCCGGCTCCCATCCTCCGGTGTCCTGCACCACGAACCGGCGTCCGATCCACAACGCATCGTAGGAGACCCGGTCCCGGGTCACGCCGGGCACATCCTGCACCACCGCTTCGCGACGGCCCAGGATCCGGTTGACCAGCGTCGACTTGCCGACGTTGGGCCTGCCGACCACCGCAACCACCGGCGGCGGGCCGGGCTCGGAGTCGTCGGACTCGTCGAATTCGTCTAGCTTCCAGTCGCTTTCGTCCGACCAGGTGCCGTCCTGGCTCACCGCACCGCTCCGCTTCGCTGCGTGACCAACTCCCGCAGGTGAGCGATCACTTCGCCCTCGGTCATGTCGCTGGTGTCGACGACCACCGCATCCGAAGCCGCTCGCAACGGCGACACCGCCCGCGTGGAGTCGAGGTGATCGCGGCGTCGCACATCCGCCAGCACACCGTCGTAGTCGTCGGGAAGCCCGGCGGCCACGTTCTGGTCGTTGCGGCGGCGGGCGCGTGTTTCGGCCGACGCGGTCAGGAAGATCTTCACCGGCGCATCGGGCAACACCACGGTCCCTATGTCGCGGCCCTCCACGACGACGCTGCCCGATCCCTCGGCCAGCTGTCGCTGCAGTTCGACGAGTCGGGTGCGCACAGCGGGAACCGACGACACCGCCGAAACCGCCCGGGTGACCGCGTCGCCCCGGATCTCCGACGAAACATCCTCTCCGGCAAGGTAACAGCGGTCCTCCTCGGGGTCGTAACCCACCGACAACTCGGCGACCGCCGCCGTCGAAGCGACCGCCTCGGCGTCCGCCGGGTCGATCCCGGCGCGCAGTACCGCCAGCGTCACGATCCGGTACATCGCCCCGGTATCCAGATAGCGGGATCCCAGCTCACGCGCTAAACCCCTTGATACCGAGGACTTTCCGGTCCCGGCCGGGCCGTCGATCGCAACCACGACCCCAGTCACAATCCCACCGCTTTGTAGAGTTGCCCGATCTCCTCGTGACTCAACGCCCGGAAGCTGCCCGGCCGCTGCTTTCCCAGCGACACCGCGCCGATTTCGGTGCGCACCAGCGACTCGACCGGAAAGCCCGCCGCGGCCAGCAGCCGGCGCACGATACGGTTGCGTCCCTCGTGCAAGGTCAACCGCACCAACGTCTTTCCCGGAATGGCGTCCACCACCGCGAAGTCGTCGACCCGCGCCGGACCGTCGTCCAACTCGATCCCCTCCCGCAGTTTTTTGCCCAGCCCGCGCGGCACCGAGCCCGTCACCGTCGCCAGATAAGTCTTGGGTACCTCATGGGAGGGATGCATCAATCGGTGCGCCAGCTCGCCGTCATTGGTCAGCAGGATCAGTCCTTCGGTGTCGGCATCCAACCGCCCGACGTGAAACAGCTTCTTATTGCCGCGCACCCGCCGCTCGACCAAGTCGCCGATACACGGCCTGCCGCGATCGTCCGACATGGTCGAGTGCATCCCGCGCGGCTTGTTCAGCGCGAGGTACACCAGTGAGTCGTCCAACACCACCCTGGCCCCGTCGACGCGGATCACCGACACGTCCGGGTCAACCCGGGTGCCCAGCTCCGTCACCAGCTGACCGTCCACCTCGACGCGGCCGTCGATGATCAGCTTCTCGGCCGCCCGGCGGGACGCAATCCCGGCCTGGGACAACACTTTCTGCAGCCGGACGCCCCGGGCGTCCTCGGTGTCGCGGTTCATCAGTCCCGGTCCACGTCGAACGACATCGCCTGCTCCGTCTGGCCGCCGTTGAGTTTGATGAAACGCGGCTCGCTGTCCAGGTTTTCACTCAGGTCGTCGATGGTGTCGACGTCGGGAAGCAATGGCGCGATGTCGGGCAACTCGGCCAGCGACGACAACCCCAGGCGCTCCAGGAACAGCTCGGTGGTGACGAACGTCGCCGCCCCGGTATCGGAGTCGGCGCCGGCTTCGGTGATCAGACCGCGCGCCAACAGCGTGCGCATGACCGCGTCCACATTGACACCGCGAACCGCGCTCACCCGTGCCCGCGTCACGGGCTGGCGGTAGGCGACCACGGCCAGCGTCTCCAGCGCGGCCCGGGTGAGCTTGGATCGCGCACCGTCGAGCAGCAGCTTCTCCACATACGGGGCAAACCGGGCGCGCGTGTACATGCGCCAGCCCTCGCCCGTTCTGCGCAGGTCGATGCCGCTGTCGCGTTCGGTGAGCTCGTCGGCCATCTGCTGCAGCTTGGCGGCGATTCGGTAGACGGGTTGCTCGGTGGCCGCGGCCAACGCCTCAGCCGTCACCGGGGTGTCTACCACCAATAGCAGCGCTTCCAGCACGGAGGTCAGTTCGTCTGGATCCAGCTCCGGGGGCTCGGCAATGTCCGGGATGTCCAGACCCAGATCGGGCACTTCGGGTGCATCGGGGTCAGGTGATTGGTCAGTCATTCGTCTCGCACTTCGCTGGTCGGCCGTTCTCCGGTCCACGAAACCTGGAGCACGCCAAGCGGCTCGGACTGCTCGAATGCTACCGTCCGGGATCGATACAACTCGAGCAGCGCCAGGAAACGCCCGACGACCTCGATCGGCGTCCGACAGTCGGCGACCAGCTCGGAGAATGAGGCCCAGTAGCCGCTGCCCCGGGATTGCAGCATCCCCAGCAGGTGTTTGGCCTGCTCGGCAACCGAGATCTTCACCTCGTGCAGATGCTCGGTGCCCACCGTCGGGACTGGTCGCGGAACGAACGCGATCGCGGCGATCTGGGCGAACCGTTCGGCGTCGACGCCGAGCATCACCTCGGGCAGCAAGTCGGAGAACCGGTCTTCCAGCGCCACCGCGCGCGGATAGCTGCGCAGCGCGGTGGCCTCCAGTTCGGCGAATATCTGCGCGACGTGCTTGAACGCCCGGTATTGCAGCAGCCGGGCGAAGAGCAGGTCACGCACCTCGAGCAGCGCGAGGTCCTCTTCCTCGTCGACCTGTCCGGCCGGCAGCAGCCGGGCAGCTTTCAGGTCGAGCAAGGTCGCGGCGACGACCAGGAACGCGGTGGTCTCCTCCAAACCCAGCTCGGAGCCGATCTGGCGGGTGTAGGCAATGAAGTCGTCGGTAACCCGGTGCAGCGCGACCTCGGTGACGTCGAGGCGGTGGGCGAAGATCAGCTGCAGCAGCAGGTCGAACGGCCCCTCGAAGTTGGTGAGCCGGACCCGGAAACCGTTTTGGGGTGTCGTCTCACCGTGCTCGACGGCGTTCACGCGCCGAATCGGTGGATGAACTCGCGGGCCAGCGACCGGTAGGCGATGGCGCCACCGGATTTCGGCGCCCAGGTGGTGATGGGCTCGCCCGCGACGCTGGTCTCGGGGAAACGAACGGTGCGGGTGATCACTGTGTCGAACACCAGGTCGCCGAAGCGCTCCACGACGCGGGCCATGACCTCCCGCGAATTCACGGTCCGCGGGTCGTACCGGGTGATCAGGATGCCGCTGATGTCCAGCTTCGGGTTGAGCCGGTCGCGCACCTTGTCGACGGTGTCGGTCAGCAGCGCCAGACCACGCAACGAGAAGAACTCGCACTCGGTCGGAATGACCACTCCGTCGGCACAGGCCAGCCCGTTGACGGTGAGCAGGCCCAACGACGGTTGGCAGTCGATCAGCACGTAGTCGTAGCGGTCCAGCACCGGGTGCAGCGCGCGGGCCAGCGTCTGCTCCCGGCCCACCTCGTTGACCAGCTGGATCTCGGCGGCCGACAAGTCGATATTGCTGGGCACCAGATCCATGTTCTTGACCCGGGTGTGGATCAGCACGTTGTCGATCGACACCCGTGGCTCAACCAGCAGGTTGTAAATGGTCTGGTCCAGTTCGTAGTGCGGCACGCCCAGGCCGGCCGACAGCGCGCCCTGCGGGTCCAGATCCACCAGCAGCACCCGCCGGCCGGTCTCGGCGATCGCGGCGCCCAGGTTGATCGTCGAAGTGGTTTTCCCGACGCCGCCCTTCTGGTTACACATCGCCACGACCTTGGCCGGGCCGTGCGACGTGCGCGGCTCGGGCTCCGGGATCGCCCGCGGCGGCCGTCCGGTGAGACCGATCTCGGGAGCGGCGTCGGGGTGGTCGGTCATGCCCGTCGACGTGTTCGGGAGGTGAACATCGCAGGAAAGTCTAACGGGTCCGCTCGCTTGCATCGGGCGACCCGCAGGCAATCTACGCAGCGAATACTCGTGAGGAGCCGACTGCCAGACGCCTGGTCGCCGAGTCTTTACCGGCGGTAAGCAGTTTGGTCCCGATGACGGCGACCAGATACATGACCAGCAGACGGAACACCTGCATCGTCACCACGATCGGACCGGCTCCCGAGTCTGCGGCCGTGGCCAGCACTGCGTAGATGCCCCCGGGAGTCGTCGCCAGGTATGCCTGCGAGAACGACAACCCCGTCCACGACGACACCAACAGCGCCAACCCGAGGCATCCGCCGATCGTCACCGCAATGAACGTGCAGGTCAGCGGCATCAGCCTGACGAATCGCCGGATGGCGCCGCGGGTGAACGAGCCGCCGGCCTGCCAGCCGATCACGACGTAGGCGGCGACGTTGACCGCGGGCGGCAGCCCCAGGGCGAAATGGTCGTGTGTAGCGAATGCGATCGGCAACCCGACGAGCATGGGTCCCAGCAGAAACGGCGCCGGCCATCTCAATTTCACCGCGGCATATCCGGCGCCGCAGATGACTGCCGCTGCCGCGGCTGAGGTCAGCACCGAGACAGCACCCCCGGGTGCGACAGTGGGTGCCGCGCCGGCCAGTTGCACGACGACGGGCAGGGTCATGGTCACCACCACCAGTCGCAGGTACTGCGACAGCGCGACATAGCGATGGTTCACCGGTAGGTCCGGCGCCATGGTCGAGATGCCGCTGGCGCCACCGGCGAGGGTGGACAGCAGCGCGGTCGCCGGGGACAGCGTCTTGGCGACCCGAACCAACACCAGCGTGCACAACAGGCAGATGATCAGCGTGGCGCCCGAACACACCGCCGATACGCCCAAGTAGTTGGCCATCGTCGGCGCCGCCTCCGCAGCCAGCGGCGCGGTGGCCAGCAAGCCGACGCACCCTTGCGCCGGGCGCAGCACGACGCGGGCGGGGGCCAGCTGACGGCCCGTCATCAGCGCCACGCCCCCCGCACTCACCAGCGCGGCGATCAGCCACCCCGATGGCACCTGCAACGCCGAGAACAGCCCGCCCGCTGCTGCCGTCAGGATCAGCGCCCACATCCAGACCCGCACTCAGCCCGTCTTTCTGCTCAGGTCGGCAAATACGTAGCCGTCGAACAACTTCCGCGCAGTGCTGCGCGTTGCGGCGCACAGCCCGAGATCAGCTCCGGGACGGGTGATTTCGATGCTCATCGTGCCCGCGGGATGTTCGATGGCGATCGGACCGGCCGTGAACGGCCGGGCCAGCAGGCGCGCGACCACCGTCTCGCGGACCGTGGCCGCCGTCGCCAGAGCGATGGCACCGGAAACCGCATGGGTGGGATGGCAGCTATCCGGCACGAAGTAGCGTGAACGGATATCGGCGCCTGTGGATTTCGATACCAGCATGGCTTTCGGAAGCACACACCCACCGGCGTCGCCCAGTCCCATCGCCAATGCCGCACGCAGACGCACGGATTCAAGTCGCTCCAGCATTGCGCGATCGCCGTTGAGTTGCTGCGGCGATTCATCACCGGCCACCCCGAACTCGCCCGCCTCGGCGATGATCGCGCACACTCCGGCGTCGATCGCCGTAATCGTGGCTCCCCCAACGTGATCGACCGGACTCCCGGTGGGGAACAACGCCCCGGTGCGGCCGCCACAGAAGTCGCTGAACACCGTATCGATCGGCGCCGCGCGCCCAGGCACCCCGCCGATCTGCCAGCCGCCCCGGTAGTTGACGCGCCCACCGGGCGTGGGAACCGAAACGATCACCGTCGCATCGGTATTGACCAGGTACACCCGCATCACGGTGTGCCCGTCGGCGGCGACGACGAGACCCCGTTCGATCGCGAACGGCCCGACGCCGGTGAGCAGATTTCCGCACGTCGGCGTCCAGTCCACCCGCATGGTCGCGATATCAACCTGAGCGAACAGATAGTCGATATCACAATCCCGCCGGCTCGACGGACCGACGATCGCCACCTTGCTTGTCGTCGAGCTGCCGCCACCGAGGCCGTCGATCTGACGGCGATCCGGGGACCCCATGATCGCGGGCAGCAACACATCCGGGTTCAGGCCCGTCTCGTCGAGATCCGACTTGAGCAGATAGACCCCTTTGGACGTACCGCCGCGCATCATCATGGCGCGCAAGGCGATCATTTCTCGGGCAGCTGGTGGCGCATGTGGATGAGTAAAGGGCGCGAACAGCCCGGCGGTACTCACCAATTCACAGGCCTTGACAAAGCTTTGTTCAGCATGCCTTAGCTGCGACAACCGGACTCAGGTCAAAGTCAGGGAAAGCGGTCGAGCCGAGACGCCTATTGTTGATGTCATGAGCCTGAAGCGACGGAACCCACTGTTGCGCTGGTCGGTGTGGCGGATGGGCCCGGCAGCCCGCAACTTCAGTACCACTGGTCAGGTCGGTGACGGACGCGAAGCGGCGCTGGTCGACTTCGTCGTCAAGAACGCCCAGGCCGGCGACATCGACGACGTCCTGGCCACCATCGACAAATTCGCGTACGAAAAGTCGTGGCTAGTCAACATCGGTGACGAAAAGGGGCTGTTGCTCGACGCCGCGGTACACAGCGCCAACCCGGAACTGGCACTCGAATTGGGCGCCTACTGCGGATACAGCGCACTGCGGATCGCGCGCACCGCTCCACAAGCCAAGCTGTACTCGGTCGAACTGTCCGCAGCCAATGCGGCCAACGCCCGGCGGATCTGGGAGCATGCCGGGGTAGCCGACCGCGTGACATGCGTTGTCGGTACCATCGGCGACGGCGGCGACACGTTGGACACCCTTGCCAATGAGCACGGATTCACCACTGAAGCACTGGATTTCGTGTTCATCGACCACGACAAGGATGCCTACCTGCCCGACTTGCTCAGCATCGTCGACCGAGGCTGGCTGCACGCGGGCTCGATTGTGGTCGCCGACAACGTCAAATTCCCCGGCTCGCCCAAATACCGCGAGTACATGCAACAGCACCAAGGCCAGCACTGGCAGACCATTGAGCACAAGGCGCACGTCGAGTACCAGAGCATGGTCTCCGACCTGGTGCTCGAATCGGAGTACCTGGGCTAGGGGCCGCCGCCGACTATTGAGCCCGCGGATGGGCGCCGGCCCACACTTCGCGCAGCGCATGCACGGTGACCAAGGTGTAGATCTGCGTCGTGGTCACCGAAGCATGACCGAGCAGCTCCTGCACGACTCGCACATCAGCGCCGCCCTCGAGCAGATGCGTGGCAAAGGAATGCCGCAGTAGGTGCGGCGACACACCCGAGGTGATCCCCGCGCGGTCGGCCGCGTCCTGCAGGACTTGCCATGCGCTCTGCCGCGACAACCGACCACCGCGGGCATTGAGGAAGATGGCCGGCGTGCCACGGCCCCGGCGAGCGAGCTCCGGACGTCCCCGCACCAGATAGGCATCCAGCGCTTGGACGGCGGGACGCCCCACCGGCACCAGCCGCTGCTTGCCGCCCTTGCCGCGCAGCAGCACCGACCTGGCCTCGGTATCGATGTCATCGACGTCGAGGCCGACGGCCTCGGAAATCCTGGATCCGGTGGAATACAGCAGTTCCAGCATCGCCCGGTTGCGCAATGTCAGCGGGCCGTCGGCCGGGCCCCCGGACGTCGAGCCGCCCGCACCCTCCAGCAGGGCCAGCACCTCGTCGATGGTCAGACTCTTGGGCAACCGGCGCCCCGGCGTCGGCGGCCGCACGGCCCGCGCCACGTCCAGTTCGGCGAGCCCCTCGGCAGCGGCGAACCGATGCAAGCCGCGCACCGCGATCAGCGCCCGGGCCGCCGACACCGCCGACAGCGCCGCTGTGCCCGAGTCTGGATCCCCGCGGCGCAGCGCGACCAGGAATTCGCTGACGTCGACCTCGACCACCTTGGCCAGATCCTCGATTCCGCGGTCCGACAGGTGCTTGCAGTAGCGGCGCAGATCGCGCCGATAGGAGCTCAGCGTGTTGGCCGCCACGCCGCGCTCGATCGTCAGATGGTCGAGGTAGCCCTGCAGCTGCGACTCCAAAGCGAACGTCGTCATCGCTCGGCCTGCCGCGCCGCGAACGTCGTCGGCCGGTCCTTCCAGGGGCTATCCAGCGGCCGCGGCTCCGCGAACCCGGTGGTCACCGCGTGTGCGGCCAAAATCCCGGCAACCGCAATGGCATTGACGATCTCGCCGTTGAGCACCTTGCCGGCAGCCTCGGCCAGCGGATACCACCGCAACGTCATGTCGGCTTCTTCGTCGTGCGCATCGGGCCGGTCGACCTCGCTGAGTCCGGTGGCCAGAAATACCCGCACCGATTCGTCGCTGAAGCCCGGCGTCGAATCGAGATCGACAAGCACCTGCCAGGTGCTGGCCCGCAGGCCGGCCTCCTCGTGCAACTCCCTGGCCGCGGTGAGATGCGCCGGCTCGCCATGGACGTCGAGCAACCCGGCGGGCAGCTCCCACAGCCGGCGACCGAATGCGTGGCGGTACTGATAGACCATCGGGATGTTGCCGTCGTCATCCAGCGCCACCACGGCCACCGCACCGAAGTGCTCGACGACTTCCCTGGTGACCACTTTGCCACCCGGCATCCGGACCTGGTCCCGGCGCAGTGCGAAAATCTTTCCGCGGTGCAGGGTTTCGGACGCCGTCGTCTCGAAAACGTGCTCACCCACGCGCAGCGGGCTCAGCTAGCGGCTGCGCGACGCCGTCGCGGCGCTGGTTGCCGTTGGACCCTTGCTCGGGGATCGCGGGGATCTCCACGGGCAGCTGCTCGGCCTTCTTGTAGTCGATGGCCGCCCCGACGAACGCGACGAACAGCGGGTGCGGCCGGGTGGGCCGGCTCTTCAGCTCGGGGTGGGCCTGGGTGCCAACGATGAACGGATGCACGTCGGGCGAGTATTCGACGAACTCGGCCAGATGGCCGTCGGGCGAGGTTCCCGAAATCCTCAACCCGCTTTCGGCGATCCGGTCGCGGTAGGCGTTGTTGACCTCGTAGCGGTGCCGGTGCCGCTCCGACACCTGGGTCGTCCCATACGCTTGGGCCACAATCGAATCCGGCTCCAGGACGGCCGGATAGGAGCCGAGCCGCATGGTGCCGCCGAGATCCGCTTCGCCGGCCACGATCTCCTTCTGATCGGCCATCGTAGAGATGACGGGATCCGGTGTGGCCGGTTCGAATTCGGCCGAATTCGCCTCGGTGAGGCCGACCGAGCGGGCCGCCTCG
>NZ_DATJYB010000242.1:0-10620 GCF_035499775.1 Mycobacterium sp.
TGTGCCGAATCTGATGACCATTCGCGGTGACCGGTACCGCGACCCGGTTCTGTATATCGAGTCGCTCAACACGGTGTTGGAGTACGGGCCCGAGAAGATCATCACCGGCCATTTCGCGCCGATCGAGGGCGCCGACCGGATCGCCGAGGAGGTCACCGCGATGCGAGACGCCATGCAGGTCGTGCACGATCGAACCGTCGAGCTGATGAATTCCGGCGCCGATGTGCACACCGCGATGCGCGAGGTCAGCGTGCCGGAGCACCTCGACGTCGGCGAGGGCTACGGCAAGACCTCCTGGAATGTGCGCGCCATCTGGGAGATGTACACCGGTTGGTTCCACCACCGCTCGACCACCGAACTCTACGGTGTTGCGGCGAATTCCGTTGCGGCGGACGTGGTCAACGCCGCCGGAGCCAACGCGCTCGCCGAGGCGGCGCGCACTCATGTGGCGAACGGGCGACCGGTGGAAGCGCTGCATCTCACCGACCTCGTTCTGACCGTCGAGCCCGGGAATCCGGCGGCGCGCGCGGTGGCCGCCGACGCCCACGAAGCGCTGCTGGCCGGCACCGATAACTTCTGGGAAAAGGCCTGGCTCACCAAATCGATCAACGAATTGAGGACGACCGAATGAACTCCCTCAGCTTCGACTTCACCGGCACCAACGTGCTGGTGACCGGCGGCACCAGCGGCATCGGGTACGCGATCGCCGCCGACTTCGCCAGGGCCGGCGCCGCCGTCACGGTGACCGGCACGCGCGCGTCGGCGGCGGACTACCCCGAGATCGACCTGAGCGCATTGCAATTCCGCCAGTGTCAGATGGCGGATCCCGACGCCATCGACGCGCTGACGGAATCGCTGGGAGCGCTTGACGTTCTGGTCAACAACGCCGGCGGCCCGTACGCGGCGCAAAAGGACGAATGGGATCCCGACGGCTACGCCGGGTCGGTGGCGGTCAACATGTTCGCCCACATGCGCCTGACGATGGGTTGTCACGCGCCGCTCAAGGCGAGTGACGCCCCCGGCGGCGCCAGCGTGGTCACCATCGCGTCGATGTCAGCGTTCGTGTCCGCCGTAGCCGTGCCGGCCTACAGTTCGTCGAAGGCAGGAATGGTGGCCTTCACCAAGAACTTGGCGCGACGCTGGGTCGACGACGGCATCCGCGTCAACGCCGTCGCACCCGGGCTGATCGACACCCGGATGACCCACCCCGTACGCGACATCCCGCAACTGCTCGAACCCGAAATGCGCCACACTCCGATGGGCCGGATGGGAATGCCCGACGAAGTGTCGCCCGCGGTGCTGTTCCTGTGCACCGATGCCGCGCGCTATATCACCGGCACCACCGTGGCGGTCGACGGCGGATATCTGACGGTCTAGATCATGGGCGAATTCGACGCGGTGGCGTCTGCGGACGACGTCCTCAAGCTGGCCGCGCGGCGCACCGGCCTCACCGAGATCGAATCCGATTCCTGGCGTGCGGGATTGGCGATCATCGTCGATGAGGTCAATACCTCGCCGGCGTTCACCCCGTTCGGCCGGGAACGCATCCTCAACGATGCGACCGACGCCCTGGGCCGTCGGCTGCAGATCCACGACTACATCCAGTCGCACCCCGTAGTGCTCGATGCGCCCGTCGAGCGGCCGTTGATCGTGCTCGGCATGCCGCGCACCGGCACCACGGTGATCAGCTATCTGCTCGACCAGGACCCGGCGCGGCGTTCGGTGCTGCACTGGCAGTGTGTGGATCCGATTCCGCCGGCCACCACCGAGACGCTGCGCACCGATCCGCGCTGCGTGGCCCTGCTCGAGGAGCAGAGCAAGATCCTGGAGATGGTCACGAAGGCGAAAGTGGCGCTGCCGCACTGGGAAGACGCCGACGGCCCCACCGAGGACATGTTCATCCACAACCAGGACTTCAAGGGCCTGTCGTGGGACTCGTTCCTGTCGACGCGGCGCTACGCCGAATGGCTTTTCGACGAGGCCGACATGAGCAGCACCTACCAGTACCAGAAGCGCTACCTGCAGGTGCTGCAGTCCACCGCACCGGGTACCTGGAGCCTGAAGATGCCGTCGCATTCGGTACACATCGAGGCGCTGTTGAAGGTGTTTCCCGACGCCCGACTGGTGTGGGCGCACCGCGACCCGTACAAGGCGACGGGGTCGCTGGCCAACCTGTGGCGGCTGCCCAAGGGAATGACGTTGCATCCCGACGCAGTGGACCTGGAGGCGATGGGCCGCGACGCCATGTGGCAGATGCGCTATCACGTCGAACGCCCGTTGCGGGCCCGCGATCGCATCGGCGACGACCGCTTCTTCGACATGTACTACCACGAGATGATGCGCGACCCGATGGATGTCATGCGCCGCATCTACGACTGGGCCGGCGATCCGCTGACCGCCGAAACCGAAGCGCGCATGCGTAATTGGCTCGCCGAGCATCCGCAGGACCGGTTCGCGCTCAACTCCTACAGCCTCGACCAGTACGGCCTCACGGTCGAAGCACTCGAACCGGTGTTCGCCGAGTACCTCGAGCGGTTCGACATCGAAATGGAAGGCACGCCGTGAAGGTATCGATGGTCACCGGTCCCGGCACGGCCGAAGTCATCGAGGCCGAGCGCCCGCAGGCGGGCCCGTGCGACGTGCTCGTGGCGATGCGCGCGTGCGGAATCTGCGGCTCGGATGCGTTCTACCTCACCATCGGAGGCGTTCCGCCCCGGCAGGGCTGTACACCCCTGGGCCACGAACCGGCGGGCGAGGTCATCGAGGTCGGCGCCGAGGTCTCCGGCATCGCCGTCGGGGATCATGTCGTCATCAACCCGATGGCCGCCCCACGTGGCATCATCGGCAACGGCGGCCCCGCCGGGGCGCTCGCCGACTACCTGCTCATCGAGAACGCGGTCCGCGGAACCAGTTTGGAAGTCATCCCTGACCACATCCCGTGGGAAGTCGCTGCGCTCAACGAGCCGATGGCCGTCGCGCGCCACGGCGTCAACCGCTGCAACCCCAAACCGTTGGACAAGGTGGTGGTATTCGGTGCCGGGCCGATCGGGCTGGGCGCGACGCTGGCGTTCAAATCCGTTGGGGTGAGCCATGTCGTGGTGGTGGACCTGATTCCGGCTCGGCTGGAGAAGGCGCTGCAGATCGGTGCGGACGCCGTCATCAACTCCGCCGACGAGGACGTCGTGGCGCGCCTGATCGAACTGCACGGTGCGGGGGAGAGCATATTCCCCGGTAAAGCGGGGACCGATATCTACCTCGACGCCGCCGGTGCTGCTGCCGTCGTCAACACCGCCCTGGCGGCCGCCAAAAAGGGGGCGACCCTGGTTATCGTCGGCGTGCACAAGGAGCCGGTGTCGGTCGAGTTCGTCAACGTGATGAGCAACGAGATCAGCATCGTCGGCAGCATGGGATATCCCGACGAAATCTTCGAGGTGACAAAGGATCTCGTCGCGAACTGGGAGAAGTACGCGCTGATCGTCAGCCATACCGTCCCGTTCGACAACGTCGGCGAAGCGTTCGAATTGGCCGGCACTCCCGGCGCTGCCGACAAGGTAGTGGTCACCTTCTAAGCGCTCAGCCTCGGACGTAGACCGAGAAACCCCGGCCGTAGCGCCCCGCGCCGGCCTTGATTTCCTGCTCGAGCGAATCGAGCGGCTGGGCCTCGGCGGCCCGAGTCCCGTCGTTGGTGCTGGATGCAATGCCGACCAAGGTCGGCCCCTGGGTGTACAGCGGACCGCCCGAGTCACCCGGCAGCTGTTTGACGTCTGAGGTGAGCAGGTCCAGATCCGGATGTCCTGCGCTATAGGACACGTTGGTGACCGTGCCGTTGGTGCCAGCGGTTCGCTGTCCATACAACCGCACGCGATCGCCAACCTTCGCGGATCCCACGCGCGTGAAAAATGCTTCGATGCCGAAGGTTCTATAGGTGTAGACCACCGTGAACCCGCGTGAGCCGGTCAGCTTCCCGTTACTGTCTTCGGCATCTGGCTGCCAGGCAACGACTTCACCTATTTGCTGACCCCAGGGGTTGTAGACCCGTTCGTGCAGTCCTTCGGCGCAGTGTCCAGCCGTGATGGCGAGCTGATCTCCGACCGAGTCGGTGGCGAAAAACCCGAGCGAGCAGGCGTGGTGTTTGAAGGTCAGTTTCATCCCGACCGTCAGGACGCCGTTGGCGTGGGCAGGTGCGGGAGCGAGAGTTGCCAGCGCAATGGCGGTTATCAACGCGCCGGACAGCTTTGTGATCATGGGCGGCGCGGCAAGTGAATTCGCCATTCTGTTCCTCCTGTCCGGCAGCCGCTGGCGACTTGAACAGGAGGGTGTCGGGGCCGTCTTGGAGATTTCTTGGCGGCACGAGCAGACACAAAAGCACCCGACGCCGGGCGACGGGTGCTTTTGCGCCTGCTCGTGCTACTTGGCGAGGTGCTGCAGCGCGAGCTGGGCGGCGTTGGCGCCGCACATGCCGTGCGCGCCGGGCCCGGGCGGGGTGGCCGCCGAGCAGATGTACATGCCCGGCACCCCAATGGTGTAGGGCGACAGGGTGATTCGCGGCCCGAACGTCAGCTGCCGAATGTCCTTGGCACCGGTCATGATGTCGCCGCCGACATAGTTGGCGTTGTAGGCGGCCATCTCTGTCGTGGCGCAGACCTGTTGGCCGACGACGCGATCCCGGAAACCGGGTGCGAATCGCTCGATCTGCGCGATGATCGCCTCGGTCGCGTCACCCGTGTAGCCGTTGGGGACGTGCGCATAGCTCCAGACGGGGTGATCGTTGCCCACCGAGCGCTGCGGATCGGCCAGATACTGCTGGCCGACCAGTACGAAAGGCCGCTCGGGCATCCGCCCGGCGTGGATATCCCGCTCGGTCGCGGCAAGCTCAGCGTAGGTTCCCGCCAGATGCACCGTGCCTGCCCGGTGGGCCTCGGGGTTGGTCCACGGCACGCCACCTTCGACGGCGAAGTCGACCTTGAACGCACCGGGGCCACGGCGAAACCTGGTGAACGCGCGGGAAATTCGGCGTGGCAGACGGTCGCCCAGGATGCCGGCGACCGCGCTGGGCGCCAAATCGAACATCGTGACGTCCGCCGGCGGCAGCTGCGACACAGAATCGACCCGGAGGCCGGTCTCGATCTTGCCGCCCAAGTCGGTCAGCAGCGCGACCATCGCGTCGGTGATCGACTGCGATCCGCCCTCGGCCACCGCCCAGCCGTGGCGATGGCCGGCCGCGATAATCCCTATCCCGATCGCGGACGTCATCGGATAGTGCAGCGGCCGGAAGGCATGGGCCGCAACGCCCCCGAACAGCGCCCGACCCTGCGCGGTGCGAAACAGCCGGGCGAACGTCGACCCGGGCAGCACCGTCGGCGCGCCGAAGCGGGCCAGCATCAACGGGTGGTTGGGCACCCGCAACAGCGGCCGCATGATGTCCTCGCTCAGCGCGTCGAAATGCGCGGAGGGGTAGCCGAAGGCGCGGCGCCACCGTGACCCGTCGGGACCCAGACCGGCAGCGGTCTGTTCCACCGAGCGGTACAGCACACCGGCGCTGCCGTCGTCGAGAGGGTGGACGCAGTCGATCTCCGGCCAGCGCCACGTCAAGCCGTACCGGTGCAGGCCGACGCGGTTGAGGAACTCCGAGCCGACGGCCATCGGGTGGATAGCTGAGCAGTGATCGTGCAGGAGGCCGGGGATGATCGCTTCGCTGCTGCGGGCACCACCGCCGACCTCGTCGGCGGCCTCGAGCACGGTGACATCGACGCCTTCGGCGGCCAGCGAGATGGCGGCGGCGAGCCCGTTAGGCCCGCCGCCCACCACCACTGCGCTGGTCATGTCAGCGCCCCGTGACCGTGGTCCTGATCGGTCTGGGCTGCGGCCGGCTTTGTGCTGAGCAGTGACCAGTGCGCCTGCAGCGGGATGGGGCCGTTGGGCAACCAGGGCTGTTCGGCGACCGCGTCGGCCACCTTCCAGGTGCCGCGCTCGATCACCCCGAGTGCGGCGTCGATCAGCTTGTAGTGCTGAACACCGCTGCCAAAGGCCTCCGACTCCACCCAGGCGATGATGCACTCGCCCGGTTCGAATTCGGCTTGGCGCTGCACGGCCCGGATCAAGTCTTCATTGTGCAGGTGACCGTCGCCGAAGTTGAATCCGATCAGGGAGTTGCACACGAACTCACCCTCCCGCACGGTGCGGGTGTCGACGCTAGGCAGGTGCGTCAACAGCAGCGAATACAGGCCGCGAGCCTGGCTGTGCAAGCTTCGCCATGCGGCCGTTTTCTGCAGCGTGATCTCCGCCCACTTGGGCTCGTAGCCGGCCGCGATGAACTGGTCGATCTGGTTGGACGCCGAGCGGGTGACCCGGTTGAGCTTCTGTTCGGTGCCGGGCGCAAACGCCCACACTGCGGAGGCCCAGTTGCCCGCGTACTGCCGCATCGAGGGCAGGAACGACACCTTGTCCGGACGCAGATTGCCCAGGATCGGGTAGAACAGCAGACCCGCGGCGATGATCAGGGCCAGCCAGGGTGGCGACATGTTCCACGGGGCGTATCCGTCGCTGTTCGGGAAGCCGAGGAACAGGAAGATGGTGGTGTAGGCGAACACGACGTTCCATTCCAGCGGCACCGCCAGCGGGAAGGTCGAGATGATGAACAGGTGGAAGCCCACCATCACAAGTGCCGCGACCAGCGTCAGCCACTTGTTCGTGGAGAAGAACAGGACCAGCGGAGCCAGGATCTCGACCGTGGTGCCGTTGACGTGTGCCATGAAGTCCGCCAGCCGCGACGGCCGCATGTCGCGCCCGAAGTCACGGTAGTGGGCCCGTCGCAGAAATTTGGGCGCGAATATCGTGTTGCTGACCATCGGCGGAATGACGTTGGAGAAGTGCTTACCGAATTTGGAGAATCCGGCACCGACCCATACCACCACGATCAGCATTTTGAGCGCGATGATCATGTTTACGAATGGCAGCGCGGCGAAAAAGAACAACGCCGGCAGGTACTGCTCGCTGCGAGCACCCAGGAAGATGATCTTGTCCCGCAGACCGACCAGCACCAGCAGCACCATCGGCGCGATCAGCAGGGCTGGGTTCACCACGCCGGATGTGTTGTGCGGCAGTGCCTTTGACAGCGAGTCGCTGTGCACGCCCGGTGCCAGCAGCGGGACGGCGAGGCTCACCAGCAGCGCCAGATACATCCCGACGTCCAGCCAGGTGCGCCGATCACCGTTGGTGAACGGCACCCACTTCCAGGGCCGCAACCTGATGGTTCCCGGGCGAGCCCAGAACAGGATGCCGCCGGTCATCGGCTTGACCTTGCCGGCCAGCGGCCCCCAGGACCCGGCCACACCGATGGTCTCGAGTAGCACGGTCCACAGGATCACTTTCTCGTAGACGACCGGCTGGTTCCACCATTCGCTCACATGCCAGAAGGCGGGCAGCCCGGACGTCGCCGTTGCGACGGTGATGCCGCCGAGTGCGAATGCCACCAGCTTCAGGATGTAAATGGTGTGGATCATCCTCGGTGAGCCGAAACCACTTTCGCCCCAGTCGATGGCGAGGATCCGCATCCGCTCCATCAGTGGCTTTTGCAAGAACGTATCCGGGTCGACCGCAGGGAGATCCGGTTTTGTGAACCCCATTGTTTCGCTCCTTTGGGCTAAAGTTTGCCGATTGTGACGACCACAGTAGGAATTGTGCGCTTCTCGGCACAGTCGGCGATAGACAAATTCGCAGGCGGGGGTTATCGCCGATCGACAACCGCGTCTAACGTCATTGACGTGAACAAACCACACCTCGACGGCCCAGATGTTCAAGTCGGGATTAGCAGTTACGTCGCCGAGATCGCCAGCCGATTGCTCGCCCGGGTGCTCGAGGTGTCGTCGATGGTGCACCATTCGCTGGAGGAGCAGATCCCCGAGCTGCGCGGCGATCCAGCGTTGATGGAACTGCTGGGGAACAGCGTAGAGGGCAACGTGGACACGATCCTGCACGCATTGCGCTACGACATCGCCGTGGAGCGCGTCGAGGCGCCCACCGCCGCGTTGGAGTACGCCCGCCGCCTGGCCCAGCACGGGGTGCCCGTCAACGCGCTGGTGCGGGCCTATCGGCTCGGTCAGCGCCTGATGAATGAAGCGGTCTTCGCCGAATTGCGCGCCATGGACATCCCGGAATCGAGAAGGGTGCCGGTGATCGAGGCGATCACCGGCACGCTGTTCGACTACATCGACTGGATGTCGCAGCAAGTCGTTGCCGTCTACGAAGACGAACGCGAACGTTGGCTGGAAAACCAGAACATTCTCCGCGGCGTGCGGGTGCGCGAGATCCTGGCCGCAACCAAACCCATCGATGTCGATGCAGCCAGCACGGCGATCCGCTATCCGCTGCGGTGGCACCACCTCGGCTTGGTCGTGTGGTCCCCGGACCAGGGCTCCGAGGCCGACGAACTTCCGCGGCTGCAACGATTTCTCCGCGAATTGGGTGAGGCCGTGCGGGTGGATGCCAGCCCGCTTTTCGTGGCCGCCGACCGCAGCTGCGCGTGGGGCTGGCTGCCGCATCGAGCCGCGGTGGACGACGCGGTGGAGGGGGTTCGCCGGTTCGCGCAGAACCGATCGGACTCGCCCAGGGTGGCGATCGGGACGACGGCAGGCGGCTTCGAGGGCTTTCGTCGCACACACCGGGAGGCGGTGGAGGCCCGCGCCGTCGCAATCGTCCGTGAGTCGAAGGGACCGACGGTGATCGCCGCCAGCGACCCCGGCTTGTCGGTTGTGGCGCGACTCGGTAGCGACGTGGCCGGAACCCGGGAGTGGGTGACCGGCGTGCTGGGCGACCTAGCCGGCGATACCGAGAACGACGCGCGGCTGCGCGAGACATTGCGGGTGTATCTGGGTTGCGGCGGCAGCTACAAGGTGGCCGCCGAGGAACTGAACATGCACTTCAACTCGGTGAAGTACCGGGTGGGCCGGGCCGTCGCCCGGCGCGGGCGGGAGATCAGCAGTGACCGGCTCGACGTGGAACTCGCGTTGCTGGCCTGTCACTGGTATGGCAGCGTGGTTCTGCAGCAAAAAGCCCGGTAGCCAGCTGGGCTGGGCTACCGGGCTTGGTAAGCGGACGCTACGCGGCGGCGGGTGCGAGGCCGCGAACGGCGAGACGACGGGGTGCGGCGACTCGCGGGAGGTGGACTGCCCCGCGCTGCGGGTAGGACTGCCGACGGTCGCGGACAATGTGGATACCGTGGGCGGTTACCGGGATGAGCACTGGGGACAAGACCATCGCGAGGTAAATGGTTATTTGCAGTATCGCTTCGTACATGGCTTCGCCTACATTTCTCCGCACCGCGGATGGTTGGGTTAGTTTGTGGGAGTCAGCAATTCGAACCTGTGGGGAACTCGACGCTGTGTTCGTGATGAAACTTATCGGCCCCGCGTCGGCACGGCGATGTCGCTGAACGACCAAGTTGTGCCCAACTTTTGTTCTCTGGCAACAAACCCTGACAACGGGCCTGTCACTGGTACGGCAGCGTGGTTCTGCAGCAAAAGCCCGGTAGTCCAGCTGGGCTGGGCTACCGGGCTTGGTAAGCGGACGCTACGCGGCGGCGGCGGCGAGGGCGGGAACGGCGAGACGACGGGGTGCGGCGACTCGCGGGAAGTGGACTGCCCCGCGCTGCGGGACGGACTGCCGCCGGTCGCGGACAATGTGGATACCGTGGGCGGTTACCGGAATGAGCACTGGGGACAAGACCATCGTGAGGTAGATGGTGATTTGCAGTATCGCTTCGTACATGGCTTCGCCTACATTTCTCCGCACCGCGGATAGTTGGGTTAGTTTGTGGGAGTCAGCAATTCGAACCTGTGGGGAACGTGACGCTGTGTTCGTGATGAAACTTATCGGCCCGGGGTCGACACGGCGATGTCGCTGAACGACCAAGTTGTGCCCGGCTTTTGTTTTCTGGCGACAAAGCCGGGGGCGGGCCTACCTCAGTGCGACTTGGCCTGACACTGTTCGCGGTAACGATGCGGGATGCTGAATTCTGGTGCCGGAAACATTCTCATCGCGTCGATGCCGGACTATCGTTTCTCTATGACAACCAGCGAAAAGACCCATTTCGAAGGTCCCCTGGACCAGCTCGCGCGCAGCACTTGGCAGTTGCTCCTCCTGGTCGGCATCACGGCGGTGGCGCTGGGTGCCATCGTGCTTGCCTGGCCTGGCAAGACGCTCGTCGTGGCGGGCGTTCTGTTCGGCATCTATCTGGTGGTGTCCGGGATCGGATACATGTTCGCCGCCTTCGGCGCACCGACCGGCGCCGGAATGAAAGTGTTGACGTTCATCACCGGCGCACTGTCGGTGGTGCTCGGATTCTTTTGCTTCCGGGACAAATTCGAGTCGATCGCGCTGCTGGGCGTGTGGATCGGCGTCGGTTGGCTGTTCCGCGGGATGACATTGCTCGGGTCGGCGCTCTCTTTCGACCACCTGCCCGGACGCGGCTGGCAGGCGTTCACCGGCGTGGTAACCATCATCGGCGGCGGGGTGCTGATCGTTTCCCCGATCGATTCGGTCGCGATTCTGGCCTTGGTTGCGGGCTGCTGGCTGATCGCCATCGGCATCATGGACGTTATCAGCGCGCTGCAGGTTCGCCAC
>NZ_DATJYB010000243.1:0-3903 GCF_035499775.1 Mycobacterium sp.
TGACCGGGACGCTCGCGGTCGCGCTGCTGTGCGCCGCCGCGGTGAGCTTCGCGCAGCAAGAGCCGCAGCCGGCCGCGCCGGCGCCCGCAACCCCCGCCGCGGCGGCTCAAAGCCCCAAGGCCGCCGCGCCGGTCAAGGCCACCCCGCCGGCGCGCAAGCGCACGCGGCCCCGGCCGGGAGCGGCCCCGCCGCATACCAACGTCGAGACGACCGGCGGCCTGGAGCAGCGCGCCGCGCGGACTCACAAGCCCGCGGCCGCGACGGCCAGCCCCACGACGGAGCCGCCGAAGTAAGCGGCGCGCGCGGCGTCTCCTGGAGTCGATGCCGATTTTCTCCTAGCATGCACCAAGGGGTTGCCGAAGAAGACGTTCTCTGAGGGGGTCGGAGAAACGCTATGGATCACATCCGCTTCTCGGGTCGCACGCCCGTCATTGTCGCCATGCTGCTGGGCGGCGTAGCCGTGCTTCTGAGCGCCGATCGTGCCGCGCGGCCTGCTGGCCCGTATCCGGGCGCTCCGCTGCTGCCCACGCGAGAGTCCATCGCGCACTGGCTATGGCCGGGCGCGTTCGAAGCGCCCTCGGAGGGAGCAACCTCACAGGTCACCTTCGTCGCCTCCGGCCGACGCTACGTCGCGGAGGCCCGATCGGACGGCCTGCGCATCCGCTACGGCCCAAACAGCGCCGACGCACTCGAGATCGCGTTCGCGGGCGCCTCGCGCAACGCGCCGGCGGAACTGAGTGAGGAGGTCCCCGGCGCGCTGCGCCTCTTCACAGGAGTCCGCCAACGCGCCGACGTCACTGTGTGGCGTCGCTTCGCGGTTGCCACCTTCCATGGCGTCTGGCCCGGCATCGATGCGCGCGTGCGCGCCAACGGGGGCGATCTGGAGCTGGATTTTCTCGTGCATCCGGGAGCCGATCCGAACGCGATCGAGCTCGCGGGCAGCAAGCAGGCCCGTCTTGAGGTCGATACACGCAGTGGCGATATCCTTCTGGTGGGGACCAGGGAGCGCTTCCGGCTGCATCGCCCCCGCGCCTATCAGCAGGGAAGCACGGACACCGCCGAGGTGGCCGTGCGCGCGGTCACGACCGGACGGTCGGTGCGGTTCGCCGTGGGCGACTTCGATCACACACGGCCGCTGCTCATCGATCCGCTGGTGGCGACCTGGTCGACGTTCGTCGGAACCAACACCGATGCGATGACCGACAATGCCGCCGCACTCGCGACTGACAGCGACGGCAACCTATACGTCGGTGGGACCACGCAGCTCGACACCTCCGCGCAGCCGAACGACTCCTTCCCGACTACTCCGACCAGCCTGGATCCCGCCAATCCGCGCTCACCCGGCGACAACTGCATCAACGGCTGCGGCTACGTGCTCAAACTCAGCCCGACCCATCAGGTGATCTACGGCGCGCTGATATTCGGTTTCAACATCAACGCCATCGCGCTCGATGCTGCGAACGAGGCGGTCATCACGGGATCGACACTCGATGGCAACAATTTCCCGGGAACCCCTGGGGTCTTCGCCAATGTGCCGGGCGGCGAGGTGTTCCTGTCCAAGATCTCAGCCGACGGGACCAGCTTCGTCTACAGCGCGCTCTTCCCGGGCGATAGCGGCAAAGGGGTCGCCATCGATGCACAGGGCAATGCTTACGTCGTCGGCCAGGTGACCGAGCCGAATCTGCCCACCACACCGGGCACGATCAAGCCCAGCGACATCCCGACGGGCAACACGATCGATCAGGACGGCTTCCTGTTGAAGGTGAGCGCCGACGGTTCGACGCTCATATATGGAACGTATCTCGGCGGCACCGGCACCGACGTCGCGAACGCGGTGCAGGTCGATGCGCAGGGGGAAGCAATCGTAGTGGGTCAGACGGCATCGAGCGACTTCGTGGGCTTGGTCAGCCCGCTGTCAGGCCCGAGCGATGCCTTCATCATCAAGGTCTCGGCGGATGCCAGCCAGATCCTCGCTGGTCAGGTCTTCGGCGGCTCGGGTGACGACTGGGCTCAAGCGCTGGCTCCAGACGCCGCCGGCGGCTGGTTGCTATGCGGTAGTACGACCTCGACGAACTTTCCAACCTCGGCTGGCGTCTTTCAGACACATCTTCTCGGACAAACCACCGGCTGGGTGCGCCGCGTGGACTCCGGACTGACCTCGGTATACGCGACCTATTTCGGTGGCTCGGCTATCGATGGCTGCCTCGGAATCGCGAGCGATGCGAACGCCAACGCCTACCTGGTCGGCGTCACCTTCTCCGCGGACATGCCCGTCACGAGCGGCGCATTCCAGGATGTCACCTCCGCGGTCACCGACGATCTGCTGGTCAATGTCAGCAGCCCGTTCTATATCGTCGGCCACATGGCGGATCGCGAAGCGTATTTCGCCGAGCTCAGCGCCGATGGCAAGACAGTGCTCTATGGCACCTACCTTGGCGGCTATGAGACAACGCCCCGCGACTATGCGCCGATCACCATCGGCACCGGCATTGCGCTGACGCCGACCGGCACTGTGTACGTGAGTGGCGCCACCGAGGCGGCGAGCTTCCCGGTAACCGACGACGGACTGCGCTCCGGTATGGGGGGTGAGCAGGACGGGTTCATCGTCGCTTTCACAGATTCCGCGCTCGCGATCACCACCCCATCACTCCTGACCGAGGCCCCGATCGGATTGCCTTACAGCGTCGCGCTGAGCGCCACGGGCGGCACTCCTCCATATACCTGGTCGCAGGCAGACTTCGAAATACCGAACGGCCTGATGCTCTCCCCCGGCGGTGTGTTGTCGGGCACCGCAGCCAACACCCAGCAGGAGGGCACGGGTTACCAGTTCACCGCGAAGCTAACGGACTCCGCAGGCGCGGTCGCTTACAAGAGCCTCTTCGTCAACGTGTTCTATCCCGGCCAGGTCTCCTGCGATGGGGGAAACTGCCTGGCCTCATTCGCGGCCGGGCAGCCGTTCATCTATCAGCTACCCACCCTCGACCGTGCGATCGGACAGGTCACGGGCACGGTGATCGGCACGCTCCCCGCAGGGATCAGCCTCAGCCCGACCGGAGAGCTGTCCGGAACTCCGGAGAGTACGGGGGTTTACGGCTTCAAGGTGCAGCTGGCCGATCAGTCAGGGCAGACGGCCACGATGAACTGGTCGATCTGGATCTCGCAGACGTCGACACCCGGCGCGGCCCTGACCGTTTCGCCGCAAACCATCTCAATCGGGCAAACCTACACGCTCGAGTGGGGTTCTATCGGCGCCACCGGCTGCACGGCGACCGGCGGGGGGGCGAACGGCTCACCCTGGTCCGGCGTCTACCCGAGAATCGGCAGCCTGACACAGACCGCCACAACCGACGGCACCTTCACCTACTCGTTGAGTTGCCCCACATCGACCACCCCGGTGCAGGCCTCGGCGGTGCTGACAGTCGGCAGCGGCTCGAGTGGAGGCGGTGGCGGTAGTAGTGGCGGAGGCGGTGGCAGTGGCGGTGGTGGTGGTGGCAGCGGAGGCGGTGGCGGGCTTGCCTGGTTCGATGTTGCGGGGCTTCTCGCTCTGGCCGCCGGCCGTCGCCTGGCCGCCCGGCGCCGGCGGAGCCAGGTTCGGCAGCTCAGCTCCCGCCGCTGAACACCCGCAACCGGTAGCCGCCGGCGCGCAGGTAGTCGACCTCCTGCTGCAGATCCGCCGACGTCAGCGGGTGATCCTTCAGCCAGCGCGCCGGGAAACGCATCTCGACCGAACGCGGCGTCACCGACAGCTCGATGTGCGGCAGCGCGGTGGCGCTGCGCCCCCGGTGCAGCAGCACCGCCAGACGCAGCAGCAGGATCAGGTACACGGAGTTGCGGTCCCAGGGCGGCACCAGCTCCTCGACGCCCTCGAGCGTGAGCTTGCGGCGGTGGGCGCCGACCAGGCGC
>NZ_DATJYB010000244.1:0-22787 GCF_035499775.1 Mycobacterium sp.
GCACCGGTTGGTCGGCGCCCTTCAACTGCACCCACTCGGGTTGAGCGAGGATCGCCCCACCTTCGACGAGACCAGCGGTGGATTCGGACAGCATCACCCCGCCCGGTGGGGCCACCGATTCCATCCGCTGGGCCAATCCGACCGGCTCGCCGGTCGCGGCGTATCCCAGTGACCCCGAACCGATTTCGCCGGCGATCACCTGACCCGAGTTCAGGCCCACCCGCAGCCGCAGATCGACACCGTCGCGGTCCTGCACCTCGGCCGCCAGTCGACACGCCTCCTCTTGAATCGCCAATGCCGCAAGACAGGCCCGAAAGGCGTGATCCTCCAACGCAACCGGGGCGCCGAAGATCGCCATCACCCCATCGCCGTTGTAGTCCACGGTCCCGCCGTAGCGTTGCACCACCGCCGCCGACCGCTCCACCAACTCGGTCATGATCTCACGCAACCGCTCCACATCCAGTACGGCCGCGATACCCATCGAATGCACCACGTCGGCGAACAGCACGGTCACCTGCTTGTACTCCGCCGCCGATCGGGTGGTCTGCGTGAGGCGCGTACCGCACTCGCCGCAGAACTTGGCCGTCGGGCTTGACCGCGCGCCGCAGGAGCCACAGATCAGCTGCGTCACGCTGAGCCCACCGCCACCTGCCCCGCTCGGGTGGTCCACGTCAGTGGTGCGCCCCGCTGGTCGGCGGATGGCTGAGTGCGTACGACATGGCCTAGATCATCCCATTGGCGGCGATTTGAGACCGTCAGATTTACCAGCTTGGACGCAGTCAGCCGGAGCAGCGGTGGGAACCTAGACTGTCTGGCGTGACGAGCGCGTGGCACCTAGGTGCACCGAGATGACAGACACCGTCGAACACGCCGCGACCACGCCGGACCAGCCTCAACCGTTTCACGAACTGGGCCTCAAAGACGACGAGTACCAGCGGATTCGTGAGATCCTGGGCCGCCGGCCCACCGACACCGAGCTGGCCATGTACTCGGTGATGTGGAGCGAACACTGCTCCTACAAGTCCTCGAAGGTGCACCTGCGCTACTTCGGTGAGACGACAACCGACGAGATGCGCGCCGGCATGCTGGCCGGCATCGGTGAGAACGCCGGTGTCGTCGACATCGGCGACGGCTGGGCCGTGACGTTCAAGGTGGAGTCGCACAACCACCCGTCCTACGTCGAGCCCTACCAGGGAGCGGCCACCGGCGTCGGCGGCATCGTGCGAGACATCATGGCCATGGGCGCGCGGCCGGTCGCGGTGATGGACCAGCTCCGGTTCGGCGCCGCCGACGCGCCCGACACCCGCCGCGTGCTCGACGGTGTGGTCCGCGGTATCGGCGGCTACGGTAACTCGCTGGGCCTGCCCAACATCGGCGGCGAGACCGTCTTCGACGCCTGCTACGCGGGCAACCCCTTGGTCAACGCGATGTGTGTCGGCGTATTGCGCCAGGAGGACCTGCATTTGGCGTTCGCCTCGGGTACGGGCAACAAGATCATCCTGTTCGGCGCGCGCACCGGCCTGGACGGCATCGGCGGGGTGTCGGTGCTGGCGTCGGACACCTTCAATGCTGATGGCGCCGGAGACGCTGCGCGCAAGAAGCTGCCGTCGGTGCAAGTCGGCGACCCGTTCATGGAGAAGGTGCTCATCGAGTGCTGCCTGGAGCTCTACGCGGGCGGACTGGTGATCGGGATCCAGGATCTGGGTGGGGCCGGATTATCGTGCGCCACATCAGAATTGGCGTCGGCCGGGGACGGTGGCATGGCGATCCAGCTCGACACCGTTCCGTTGCGGGCCAAGCAGATGACACCCGCCGAGGTGCTCTGCAGCGAATCGCAGGAACGGATGTGCGCGGTGGTCGCGCCGGAGAACGTCGACGCCTTCCTGGCGGTGTGCAGCAAATGGGAGGTGCTGGCCACCGTGATCGGCGAGGTCACCGACGGCGACCGGCTGCGGATCACCTGGCGCGGCGAGACCGTTGTCGACGTGCCGCCGCGCACGGTAGCACACGAAGGTCCGGTGTACCAGCGTCCGGTCGCACGCCCCGATTCGCAGGACGCGCTGAACGCGGATTCGTCGAAAAAGCTGCCCCGCCCCACCGGCGGTGACGAGCTGCGCGCGACTTTGCTTGCGCTGCTGGGCAGCCCGCACCTGTGCAGCCGCGCGTTCATCACCGAGCAGTACGACCGCTACGTGCGCGGCAACACCGTGCTCGCCGAACACGCCGACGGCGGAGTGCTGCGCGTCGACGAGTCCACCGGGCGTGGAATCGCGCTGTCGACCGACGCCTCGGGACGCTACACCCTGCTCGATCCCTACACCGGCGCGCAGCTCGCACTGGCCGAGGCGTACCGCAACGTCGCCGTCACCGGCGCCACCCCGGTCGCGGTGACCAACTGCCTCAACTTCGGCTCCCCCGAGGATCCCGGCGTGATGTGGCAGTTCGGTCAGGCGGTGCGTGGCCTCGCCGATGGCTGTGCGGCCCTGGGGATTCCGGTGACCGGTGGCAACGTCAGCTTCTACAACCAGACCGGGTCGGTGGCCATCCAGCCCACTCCGGTGGTCGGTGTGCTCGGCGTCATCGATGATGTCAGGCGGCGCATCCCCACGGCCTTCGGCAGCGAGCCCGGGGAAACCCTGATGCTGCTTGGCGACACGCGCGACGAGTTCGACGGCTCCGTCTGGGCGCAGGTGACCGCCGGGCATCTGGGCGGCCTGCCGCCCGCGGTCGACCTGTCGCGCGAGAAGCTGCTGGCCGACGTGCTGAGCTCGGCGTCGCGGGACGGGCTGGTGTCCGCGGCGCACGACCTGTCCGAAGGCGGGCTGGCCCAGGCCGTCGTGGAAGGGGCGCTGGCCGGTGAGACCGGTTGCCGCATTGTGCTTCCCGAGGATGCCGATCCTTTTGTGTTGCTGTTCTCCGAATCGGCGGGTCGCGTGCTGGTCGCCGTGCCGCGCACCGAGGAGAGCCGGTTCCGGTCGATGTGTGAGGCGCGCGGACTGCCCGTCGTCCGCATCGGCGTCGTCGACCAGGCGTCGGATGCGCTCGAGATTCAGGGCCTGTTCACGGTCTCGCTGGCCGAACTGCGTCAGACGTCGGAGGCGGTGCTGCCCCGATTCTTCGGATGAGTCGGCTTCGTGCGGTGTCTTCGGCCTTATCAATGGCCGCCGCGCTGGTGGGCTGGAGCTTCGTGGGTCCACGTCTTCCGCCCGGCTGGCGGGCCGGACTACAGGCCGGCGCGGGTGGGCTGCTGGTGCTGGTGACCCGCGCGCCGGTCGGCCTGTCTCCGCCGCGGCTGTGGGCGGGTATCAGGCTGGGATCGGCGGCCGGCGCGATGACCGCCGCCGCGGTCGCGGCGACGACGTCGATTCCGGTCGTGCGGCTGTCGATGGGTGTGCGTGAACTGCCGGCGTCAGCGTCGGGCTGGGTGGGGTGGCAGATTCCCTTCGGCACTGTCTGGGCCGAGGAGGCGGCGTTCCGCGCGGCGCTGGCCGCCGTGGGTGCCGAAGCCTTCGGCCGGTCGACCGGAAGGTTGTTGCAGGCCAGCGCATTTGGCTTGTCCCACATCGCCGACGCGCGCGCGACGGGCGAGCCTCCGCTGGCCACCGTGCTCGTCACCGGTATCGCGGGCTGGGTGTTCGGGTGGCTGGCTGAGCGCTCCGGCGGCCTGGCCGCACCGATGCTGGTGCATCTGGCGATCAACGAGACGGGAGCGGTGGCAGCGCTGGCCGTGCAGCGACGGGTGCGGTTTCGTGGAACAGCTCACAAGTGAGCGGATCCCGCCGAGTCCGCGACTATACTTGTTTCGTTTATGTAAACCGATCGAGAGAGGGTTGGCACCCCAGGTGCACAGACTTAGGGCCGCGGAGCATCCGCGGCCGGATTACGTTCTCTTGCACATCAGCGATACGCATCTCATCGGCAGCGACGGTTCGCTCTACGGCGACGTGGATGCCGACGGGCGGCTGGGCGAGCTGCTCGAGCAGCTGACGCACTCCGGGGTACGCCCCGACGCCATCGTTTTCACCGGCGATTTGGCCGACACCGGCGAGCCTGAGGCATATCGCAAGCTGCGCAGCCTGGTTGAGCCGTTCGCCGCCGAGTTGGGTGCAGAACTCGTCTGGGTGATGGGCAACCACGACAACCGGGCCGAATTGCGCAGATTCCTACTGGACGAAGCGCCGTCGATGGCGCCGCTGGACCGCGTGCGGATGATCGACGGACTGCGCATAGTCACCTTGGATACCTCCGTCCCGGGGCATCACTACGGCGAAATCACCACGGCCCAATTGGATTGGCTCGCCGAAGAATTGGCAACACCGGCGCCGGACGGCACCATTCTGGCGTTGCATCACCCGCCGATCCCGAGCGTGCTGGACCTGGCCGTCACGGTGGAACTGCGCGACCAGGCGT
The DNA here is from genome assembly GCF_035499775.1 of Mycobacterium sp. Lineage (GTDB taxonomy): Bacteria > Actinomycetota > Actinomycetes > Mycobacteriales > Mycobacteriaceae > Mycobacterium. The sequence goes on from NZ_DATJYB010000244.1 coordinate 4,411, forward strand.
CGCTGGGCCGGGTCCTCAAAGGCACCGACGTCCGTGCCATTCTGGCCGGACACCTGCATTACTCGACGAACGCCACCTTCGTCGGGATTCCGGTGTCGGTCGCCTCGGCCACCTGCTACACCCAGGACCTGACGGTCGCCGAAGGCGGAACACGCGGCCGGGACGGTGCCCAGGCCTGCAATCTGGTGCACGTGTATCAGGACACCGTCGTGCACTCCGTCATATCGCTCGGTGCCGGAAAAACGGTGGGCACCTTCGTCTCTCCCTCGGAGGCGCGACGCAAGATCGCCGACAGCGGATTGTTCATCGAGCCGTCTCAGCGGGATTCGCTATTTGCGCATCCTCCGATGGTGCTAACACCAGCGGCCCCGCAAGGTCCTGCCGAGTGACGTCGGCCGCAACCTTCTCCCAGGGCGCCGGAATCGGAAAGTAGCGCTCCAGGAAGCTGACGACCCGTTCGGCCCGCTCGGCCGCGGAGACTTCGGGAAAGCTGCTGTCGTTGAGGCAGAAGAAGTCGTACCCGCGTTGCTTGCGCAACTCGGGAAGCAGGCCGAGTCCCGCGCGCGTCGTGGTGTTCACGTAGAGGACTTTGGCCTTTTCCTGTTGGACGGCGCGTCCGGTCATCAGTGCGTAGTAGTGGTAGAACGAGTTGGTCACTGAGATGTCGGTGCCGGATCGGAACGCACTCGCCTGGGTGCGGGCGAATTCCTCCGGGAATTCCCGTTCCATCTCGATCAGCACACTCTTGCGCAACGGGACCGCGGTGTGTTCGAGATGCCGGGTGATGACCTGCCCGAACCGCTCGAAAAGCAGTTGTCGGTTCACTCGGGCCGCATTCTCGAATCCGCTGCGCGTGGGATCGTTTGCGCCCAGCCCGATCCGGGTCTTGGCTTCGATGAACCTGGTGACCCCGCCCGGCGAGAAGAACATGCTGGCCTTGAGCGGCCGCCCGAAGAACATGTCGTCGTTGGAGTACAGGAAATGCTCGCTCAGGCCGGGGATGTTGTGCAGCTGGCTCTCCACCGCGTGCGAGTTGTAGGTAGGCAACGCAGACGGGTCCGAAAAATGATCCTCGGCGGGGACGATGGTGATCATCGGGTGGTCGGCCAGCCACGACGGTGGCGCCGAGTCGGTCGCAATGAAGATGCGACGGATCCAGGGCGCGAACATGTTCACCGACCGCAGCGCGAATTTCAATTCGTCGATCTGGCGGATCCGTGCTTCGGCGTCGTCGCCCTCACCCACCACGACCTGTGACATTTGCGCCGCGCGCCGCGCCCGAAACTCGGGATCACTCCCGTCAACCCACGAGAACACCAGATCGATGTCGAACGTCACGTCACTGGCGTGCGGAGTGAACATCCCCTGAATGGTCGGCCACTTGTAACCGTAGAGCTTCACGGTTGTCGGCGTTATCTCATTCCGTGGCAGCACTTTACGAGTCAGAGAGTTCTCCAACGGACAGTAGACCAGATTCTCCTCGAACGCGCAGAATTGGAGTTCGACGCCAAACCGCGGCCCGTAGCGGAAGCCACCCGGCGCGATGCGGCGTCGGTAGAGCCGCACGATACGGGGGTCGAGCAACCTGGACAGGTGGCCGTTGGCCACCAACACCGGAGAAATCCCGCGCTCATCAATGGTTTTGGAGTACATGGGCTCGGCGGCGCACGCTACCGCCAGCGCCTGCTCCACCGCGGGCCGCAGTCCGATATCGATGGCAAGAATCGGCCGGCCTTTGTGGCTGCGGATGAGCAGGAAGGGAATATTAGCCCGGTTCAACACCTTTCGCAGAAAGACCAAATCTTCGATCTGTGCCTCATGCGGGGTCAGACTGGATTCCAGACGGGCCAGTTTTCCCTGCCGGGTAACGATGATGGGGTCGAGGGTGCGCCGGACGGGCCGACCGCCCGCGCGCGTATTGATCTTGGCCATCGGAACACCGCCTTTCGTGCACGTCCAGCGTCGGCGCAGGGAGTAACGCCCAGGCCAACGATGGATATACACATGGTGCCGGTAAGTCGACACCTGTTGCAAACCAGACGATTTGGAGATGCTTCCGGAAATTTGGCGGCAACCTCGCGGTTACACCGGCGTCATATCGCGTTCAGCTACGGGTTGATGGTGTAGTCGCCCACTTGGCGGCCCCACACGTAGTCGAGGACCAGCGGGGAACCGACTTCCAAATGGTTGTACGGCGCGATGCTGTAGCCGGTGTCCATCACCAGCATCGGAGCCGGCCACAGCTCCCGGGTGATCGTCTGCCAGCAGCCCGGCCGCCCACCGGGTCCGCCCTTGGCGTTGATCCGCGGCAGGTTTTCCGGCCAGAGGTAGGGGGCGGGCGCCCCGGCGATCGCGCCGGCCGAATGGCCTCCCAGCGAGAAGCCGTCGGTGCCGAGATCGATGGCTATCTTTGGTGCCACGTCATGGTAGTTGCGGATCATGCAGAAGATCTCGGGACTGTACTCGTCGAGCAGTTGGCTGGTGGGCACCAGATCGGTGGATCCCCGCACCAGATATGGCCCGCCGCGGCCGAAGACATCCGCGGCGGTGCTTCCGAATCCCGCGGCCGCCAGCAACGCCGCATCCAGATCGGCTTGCTGCCGATGCAGGGTGCGCGCCGTGGTCACCGCATGGTCGAGTGCGTCAAACAGGTCCGGCGCGGCGTCGGCGTAGATGTCGGCCAGGGCCGCCAGTCGCTGAATGTCGCGGTGCGCCTGGGGCATTTGCCGGTTGATGTCGTCGAGGATGGTGTTGCCGTTGATCAGCGAGGCGCCGAACTTGTCGCCCAACCCGTGCAGCGCCTCCGCCGCCGCGCTCAGAGTGAGGTTCACCTTGACCGGATCGACCTGCTCGGTGATCGCGACCAGCGTCTCGAACAATGTGTTGAACTCGGTCGTGACCGACGTCGCCTCGATCACAGTTGACGGCGTGATGTGTTCGGCTGCAGGGATTTTCGGCGAGGTCAGCGCGACGTACTTGTTGCCGAACACGGTGGTGGCCTTGATGTCGGCGGCCACGTTGGCCGGAATGCGCGGGATGTACTTCGGGCCGACATCCAGCACCACCCGGGCGGCCGGCCGACCGTCTCGGGTGATCTCGGTAATGCTCGACACCCGGCCGATCTCGACGCCGTTGTAGGTGACCTTGGACCCGGGATCCATCACCAGGCCCGCCCGCGGAGCTACCATCGTCAACTTCGTCTTCGGCGTGAAGGTCCCGCGAAACTGCCAATACACGCCGAGCAGGGCGAGTGCGATGACCATCAGCGCCACCAGGCCGACAGTCGCATAAGGCGGCCGCGTACGCGGATCCATGACTTTGAGACATTAAGCTATGGCCGCCCGCGATAACGCCGATCCGGCAAAGACCCGTCAGGCCGTGCTGGCTGTCGCGGACTGGCTGCGCGACGACACCCGCCCGGCGCCCGATCGGGGCGCGCTGGCGACCGCTGTTCGGCTCACCGCGCGCACCCTTGCGGCACTCGCGCCCGGGGCCAGCGTCGAGGTCCGGATCCCCCCGTTCGTCGCGGTGCAGTGCATCTCCGGGCCCCGGCACACCCGGGGAACGCCTCCCAATGTCGTGGAGACCGACCCACGGACGTGGCTGCTGATAGCCACGGGACTGTTGGGGTTGACGGAGGCGAAGGCCGGCGGCGCGCTGCGTATGTCGGGCCTGCGGGCCGACGAAATCGAGGCCTGGCTGCCCCTGTTCGATGCCAGCTTAATATAACCCTGAACTGCAGGTTTAGGGTCGCGACACGAATTTTTTCGGCGCCCAACACGCGCGGCTGATTCGGCGCCGGGCGGGTCGTGCCCGTAGACTCCGTTACGTCACCAACCGTTCCCCAGGGAGCCGCCGAATCGTGACCGTCCAGCAGCCCGAGCAAGACTTCAATTCGCCCCGTGAAGAGTGTGGTGTATTCGGGGTCTGGGCCCCGGGTGAAGAAGTCGCCAAACTCACCTACTACGGCCTGTACGCGCTGCAGCATCGCGGTCAGGAGGCCGCGGGGATCGCCGTCGCCGACGGATCCCAGGTGCTGGTCTTCAAAGACCTCGGCCTGGTCAGCCAGGTGTTCGATGAGCAGACGCTGGCCGCCATGGAGGGCCACGTCGCCATCGGGCACTGCCGCTACTCCACCACCGGCGACACGACGTGGGAAAACGCCCAGCCGGTCTTCCGCAACACCGCGGCCGGTACCGGCGTCGCGCTGGGACACAACGGCAACCTGGTCAACACCGCCGAGCTCGCCGCGCGCGCCCGCGATGCGGGCCTGATCTCCCGGCGCTGCCCGGCCCCGGCGACGACGGACTCCGACATCCTGGGCGCGCTGCTGGCCCACGGTGCCGCCGACTCCACGCTGGAGCAGGCGGCGGTGGAGCTGCTGCCGACCGTGCGCGGCGCGTTCTGTCTGACGTTCATGGACGAGAACACGCTGTACGCGTGCCGCGACCCGCACGGGGTGCGGCCGCTGTCGCTGGGACGGCTGGACCGCGGCTGGGTGGTGGCCTCCGAAACGGCCGCACTCGACATCGTCGGCGCCTCGTTCGTCCGTGACATCGAGCCGGGCGAACTGCTCGCCATCGACGCCGACGGCGTGCGCTCGACGCGCTTCGCCAACCCCACCCCCAAGGGCTGCATCTTCGAGTACGTCTACCTGGCGCGGCCCGACAGCACGCTGGCCGGCCGGTCCGTGCACGGCGCCCGGCTGGACATCGGCCGTCGGCTGGCCCGCGAATGCTCCGTCGACGCCGACCTGGTGATCGGCGTGCCGGAATCGGGCACGCCCGCCGCGGTGGGATACGCGCAGGAGTCCGGCATCCCCTACGGGCAGGGCCTGATGAAGAACGCTTACGTCGGGCGCACCTTCATTCAGCCGTCCCAGACCATCCGTCAGCTCGGTATCCGCCTGAAGCTCAACCCGCTTCGCGAGGTGATCCGCGGCAAGCGGCTCATCGTCGTCGACGACTCGATCGTGCGGGGCAACACCCAGCGCGCGCTGGTGCGGATGCTGCGCGAGGCCGGCGCGGTGGAAGTCCACGTGCGCATCGCCTCACCGCCGGTGAAGTGGCCCTGCTTCTACGGCATCGACTTTCCGTCGCCGGCCGAGCTGATCGCCAACGCCGTGCAAGACGAGGAGGAGATGCTCGAAGCCGTGCGCCACGCGATCAACGCCGACACGTTGGGCTACATCTCGCTGCGCGGGCTGATCGCCGCCACCGAGCAACCCGCTTCGCGGCTGTGCTGCGCCTGCTTCGACGGCACCTATCCGATCGAGCTGCCGAAGGAAACCGCGCTCGGCAAGAACGTCATCGAGCACATGCTCGCCAACGCCGCGCGCGGAGCCGGGCTGGACAACCTGGCGCCCGATGACGTCCCCGTCAGCCTTTGACGAAATCGTTCACCGCACTGAAAGTGGTTTGATACCGACGCTGCCTAGCGCCCGGTAGCCTTTATCGCGATGACGGATCCCGCAACAAGTTCCGGAAGAGGCGGAGCCGGCCAGGAAGGCAGCCCGGGCGTCACCTACGCGTCGGCGGGGGTGGATATCGAGGCCGGTGACCGTGCCGTCGAGCTGTTCAAGCCGCTGGCGGTAAAGGCCACCAGACCCGAGGTGCGCGGCGGGTTGGGCGGATTCGCGGGTTTGTTCGCGCTGCGCGGCGACTACCGCGAGCCGGTGCTGGCGGCCTCCACTGACGGTGTCGGCACCAAGCTGGCGATCGCGCAGGCGATGGACAAGCACGACACCGTCGGCCTCGACCTGGTGGCGATGGTGGTCGACGATCTGGTGGTGTGCGGCGCCGAGCCGCTGTTTCTGCAGGACTACATCGCGGTCGGCCGGACCGTGCCCGAACGGCTGAGCGCGATCGTCAGCGGTATTGCCGAAGGGTGTGTGCGGGCGGGCTGTGCGTTGCTGGGCGGGGAGACCGCCGAGCACCCCGGCCTGATGGAACCCGACCACTACGACATCTCGGCGACCGGTGTCGGCGTGGTGGAAGCCGACGATATCTTGGGCCCCGACCGCGTCAAACCCGGTGACGTGATCATCGCGCTGGGCTCTTCCGGGTTGCATTCCAACGGATACTCACTGGCCCGCTCGGTCCTGCTCGAGATCGACCGGATGAACCTGGCCGGGTATGTGGAGGAGTTCGGCCGGACCTTGGGCGAAGAGTTGCTGGAGCCCACCCGCATCTACGCCAAAGACTGCCTGGCGCTGGCCGCCGAAACCCATGTCCGCACCTTCTGTCACGTCACCGGCGGCGGGCTGGCCGGCAACCTGCAACGCGTCGTCCCGCACGGATTGGTCGCCGAGATCGACCGCGGCACATGGACGCCCGCACCGGTGTTCGCGATGATCGCCCAGCGTGGCCGGGTCGCGCGTGAGGAGATGGAAAAGACGTTCAACATGGGCGTCGGCATGATCGCCGTCGTCGCGCCCGAGGATACCGACCGCGCATTGGCCATCTTGACCGCGCGGCACCTGGACTGCTGGGTGCTGGGAACCGTCGGCAAAGGTGGCAAGGAAGCCCCGCGGGTCAAGATGGTCGGGCAACACCCGAGGTTCTGAGCGCCGGTCAGCCCTCTCCGACGTGTCCGCGGATGCGCCGCAGACCCGCTCGAGACGTTGCGCGGCGGGCGCGGGCGTCGTTGGCGAAGCGCCGATCGAGCACCCGGTGATCAAGCCAGCTCAGCATGTTCGGCATCCGCAGCTGATCCAGGCAGCCGTCGGTGAGACCGGCGAGGCGGCCCGACGAGTCGTGCGAGGCCAACACCACTTGCCCGCGCAACAGGGGCACGCTGGACGCCGTGAACCGGGTGGCCAGCAACAATAGTTCGGTGGCGCGCCGGTTCGGGACCTGAGATTCCTTCAGCGACGGGGAGAACCAGAAATCGATGCGCCCGTCGGCGCTGGTCAGGTTGTCGACGTGGGAGTCCCGGACGACCTCGGCGATGTCGGCGACGGAATGGATCCTGATGACATCCACCAGGCCGTGCGGTATCAGGTGGATCACCGGATAGACCAGCGGCATACCCGACTGTAGCGCCGGACAGCGCGATAGTGGTGGGACCCTGGCTACCCTGGCTCTTCGCACGTCGAGTCGAGGCGACAACTAAGCGGAAGTGGCCGGAACGCGCACAGTGCCGATGCGGCGCGCATCGGCACTGGACAGATCGGAGGCGGCGCTAGCGGCGCCAGTCGCGTTCGTCGTCCCAGGAGTCGTCTGGACCGTCACCGTCCACGTCGTTGGACTCGTCGGCACCCGTTCCTGACAACTCGCGCTGGAGCCGCTGGAAGTCGGTCTGCGGGGAGCTGTATTTAAGTTCTCGAGCAACCTTGGTCTGCTTTGCCTTAGCCCGGCCGCGGCCCATGGGGGAACCCCCTCGCGCAATAACGGAGCGGCCTAACGAGTAGGCGGCTCCGATCTCTTGGTGTCATATTGTCCTGCCGACAGTTTACCGTGCCTCGCGGTTGGGCGCCGGTGGCCCCGGTCCGCCGCGTGGCGGACCTTGCGATCAATCATCGCCTACCACCCCGCAAACGCTCAACAGCCAATCGGCCCGCACCGACCTCGTCGACGGGCGGCAGCGAATCGGCGTCGATCATCGCGGCCACTGATGCGTTTTCCGGGCCTATCGCCAGTTGAGCGTCGGCCGGCAGGCCGCGCTTGACGAGTGCCAGCGCCACCGGGCCCAGATCGACGTGATCGACCACGGTGCCGAGGCGTCCGACGGGGCGACCGCCGGCCAGCACCGGTTCGCCCGTGGAGGGCCGGTCCACGGAGCCGTCGAGGTGCAGCAATACCAGCATCCGCGGCGGCTTGCCCAGGTTGTGCACCCGCGCGACGGTCTCCTGCCCGCGATAGCAGCCCTTGTCCAGGTGCACGGCGCCACCGATCCAGCCCACTTCATGGGGAATGGTGCGCTCGTCGGTGTCGACACCGAGCCGGGCACGCACCGCGGCCACCCGGTGCGCCTCGTAGGCCCAGACCCCGGCCGGTCGCACCCCGGCGAGGCGCTGTTTCCAGTTGGTGGACTGGTCGCGCGGTACCAGCAGGTCGAGTTCGATTTGGTCGGCGGCGGTGCCGGGCATACGGCGGACGAAGCCGTCTTTCACTGGGACCGCAGTCGGTTCGGCGGGCAACGCATCCAGGCCCAGCGCGTCCAGCACCGCCTGGTCGGCCAGCCGCGGACCCAGCAGCGACAGCACCGCCATGTCTGCGGTGTCCGGGGTGACGTCGGACCAGAACACCATCTTGCGCAGGTAGGTCAGCAACGGTTCGCCGCGCCACGGCTCGGTGTCGAGATAGGTGACGCCACCCAGCTCGGTCTGGATCCAGTGGTCCTCGACCCGGCCCTGACCATCCAGGCTGAGGTTCTGCGTGCTGGCGCCGTCGGGGAGTTCGCTGACGTGTTGCGTCGAGATGCTGTGCAGCCAGGTCTGCCGGTCGCCACCGGTCAGCGCGAGTACCGCGCGGTGCGAGCGGTCCACCAGCACCGCATCGGTTTCGGCCGCTCGCTGCTCGCCCAGCGGATCGCCGTAGTGCCAGATCGCACCCGCGTCGGGGCCCTGATCCGGGGCCGGGACTGGACTCATGTGTCAAGACTACGGACCGGCGCGCGGCTGGGGCGTTGACTCTGCGCTGACGGTGCGCCCACTTTCGCGTCATGGACGCATAGTCGGTGCGGCGACGCCGAGTCGACGCGTGAACGTGTGCGTCCCGGGAGTCGCACGCGCGCGGTTAGGCTACTTCTCCATGGCCGGGCATACGGGGGTTGTCGTAACGCTGGACGGCGAGGTACATGAGCCTGGGGCGCCGCTGCTGCACGCCGACGACCTCGCAGCCGTACGCGGCGACGGCATCTTCGAGACGCTGCTGGTCCGCGACGGCCGGGCTTGTCTGGTCGAACCGCATCTGCAGCGCCTGACCCAGTCGGCCAAGCTGACGGATCTGCCCGGGCCGGACCTGCCGCAGTGGCGGCGCGCCATCGAGACAGCGACGCAGCGGTGGGTGTCGGGCAGCGGCGACGAGGGCGCGCTGCGGTTGATCTACAGCCGCGGCCGGGAGACCGGCTCGCCGCCGACCGCCTACGTGATGGTCAACCCGGTGCCGGACCGGGTGGCCGCGGTCCGGCGCGACGGCTTGTCGGCGATCACGCTGGACCGGGGACTGCCAGGGGACGGCGCCGAGGCAATGCCGTGGTTGCTGGCCGGCGCCAAAACCCTGTCCTACGCGGTGAACATGGCCGCGTTGCGGCACGCCGCCCGGCAGGGCGCCGGTGACGTCATCTTCGTCAGCTCGGACGGCTACATCCTGGAAGGCCCGCGCTCGACGGTGGTGATCGCAGCCGGCTCAGGCGATGCCCCGTGCCTGTTGACGCCGCCGCCGTGGTATCCGATCCTGCGTGGCACCACCCAGCAGGCGCTCTTCGAGGTGGCCCGCGGCAAGGGTTACGACTGCGACTTCCGCGCGTTGCGAGTCACTGATTTATTTGGTGCCCAAGGTGTTTGGTTGATATCGAGCATGACGCTGGCCGCTCGTGTGCACACGCTGGACGGCCGGCCACTGGGCCGTTCTCCGATGACCGCGGAATTCGCCGAGCTGGTCGACGCCGCGATCATGAGCGACCGCTAGCTCAGCCACTGTTTCAGCGCCATCGCCGCGCGCAAGTCTTTGCTCGAATGGCTCAGGAAGATGCGCGACATCTGACCAACCTATGGCGAGCCGGCGACTGGGCGAAGCGAAAACGCGGTCGCCCGGAAAAAGTCGCTAGCGGCCGGATCAGGCTCGGTGGTAGCTTCGGCCGTACACAAGAAGGGAGGTGGTCCGCGAAATTGATAGCTTCATGGACATGTGAGGTGGCTGCGCGCTAGCAGCGTTGGCTCGGAACAGCTGGCGACCAACGCGCGCTGGCGAATTCCCCGCAGTCACCCGGCCCCCGAGCTTCCGGTCTTGTCCACCAGGAGCTTTGCTCGGGGGCCGCTCCATGTCTGGACGCGGCTGGGCCGAAGAATCTACTCGCCGCCGTCGCCGACCTGGGCATCCGCCGCCGGGCGGAATTCGGCGTATCGCTCGGCCCCTTTCACCAAACTGGCCGTCGCCATCAGCGGGGTAAAGAAGGCCGGGTGGTTGGCGTCGTGGCATCGCCAATAACCGCTCAGGCCCAGGATCGCGCTCATCGTGATCAGGACGGCAATCATGGTCAACGAAACGCCCACCACCCGATGGTTGGTGTCGGCTCGGAAGGTGAGCACGCAGGCGGCGATCAGCACGGCCACGACGATCCCGAGAGTCAGCATCGACCCGGGCCGGCCGAACCAGCCCAGCCAGGGCGGCAGGGCGTCCAGGATGGATGGCTGCACCGACAGAACAGCCAGATACCCGACCAGTAGCAGGCCGACCGCGGACACGACCCAACGCGCTGCTGATGGGGTTGTCCTAGTGCGGCGCATTAAAAGTCATCCGACGAACCGCGACAGCCGCGCCGACAGATGCGGCACCAGCCCACCGTCGGCGTCGACGCGCTCCTCGACGTAAGCCAGGTCGCCGCCCTCGACGATGCCGTAGAGCCGCTTGGCGCCGCCCACCAGCACGCCCGACCGGCTGCGGGCCAGCGCATCGGTGACCAACTCCCACGACGACTGATTACGCGGGCGCCCGTAGAACAATTCGACGTAGCCGGCCGAATGCGCCAACAGCAGTTCGATTGCCTGCGATTCGCTGGGGTCGTCGGGATCGCTCACGAACCGCCAGAAACCCGTCTCGCGCAGGCCCGGTGCTTGATAGTCGCCCGCCGCATCGAGCCGCCAGGACCGGGCTTCCCAATTCAGGTAGTCGCCGCCGTCGTGCGACACCACGATCTGTTGGCCGAACCGGTAGTCGCCGTCGGGTCCGCGACCCTCGCCCTCGCCGCGCCACACTCCGACTAGCGGCAGCAGTGCGAGCAGCGCGTCGTTCAGGTTGGCGCCCTTGCGCAGGTTCGCCGTGTCGGCGGGTATAGGCAGATCGTCGAAGGCGGGGATATTGCGGGCGGCAGTGGATTTGGCGCGTTCGGCTGCGGCCGCGACGGCGTCGCTCGAGCCCGCGGGACCAGCCGATTCGTCGGGGCCCTCGTCGGGGGTCACGACTCGTCAGTGATGAGCCGGTACAGCGTGTACAGCGCGAACCAAGTGATGACGAGGGTCGCCGCCACGAGCATGATCTCGAAGAAGAGCACCACGGGACGAGTCTATGCGTACGCGGGGTCTTACGGGGACACCCGCCGTCAGGCGATCTTGACGTCCACCTCGTGGATGCCCGCGCCGGACGGCGCCACATAGGCGTCGCCGTTGCCGGCGGCCGACAGCGCGCGCAGCGTCCAGGATCCCGGCGCGGCGAAGAACCGGAAGTCGCCGGTGGCCGACGCGACGACCTCGGCCGTGAACTCGTCCGACGAGTCCAGCAGGCGGACGAACGCACCGCCCACGGCCTGGCCCTCACCGTCCACGACGCGGCCGGTGATCACCGTCTCCTTCTCCAGGTCAACGCTGGCGGGCAACGTCAGTCCTTGCTTCGGTCCAGAGCACATATCAGCTTCCCAACTCGATCGGGGCACCCACCAGGGAGCCGTATTCCGTCCAACTGCCGTCGTAGTTCTTGACGTTCTGATGTCCGAGCAACTCCTGCAAAACGAACCAGGTGTGCGAGGACCGTTCCCCGATTCGGCAGTAGGCAATCGTTTCCTTGGTGCCGTCCAGACCGGCTGCGGCGTAGAGCTTGGCCAACTCCTCGTCGGACTTGAAGGTGCCGTCCTCGTTGGCGGCCTTGCTCCACGGCACGTTGATCGCGCCGGGGATGTGGCCGGGCCGCTGGCTCTGTTCCTGCGGCAGGTGCGCGGGCGCCAGGATCTTGCCGGAGAACTCGTCGGGAGACCGCACGTCGACCAGGTTCTTGACGTTGATCGCCGCGATGACCTCGTCCCGGAACGCCCGGATCGAGTTGTCCGCCGGGGCCGCGCTGTAGGACGTCGCGGGCCGGCTGACGGGTTCCGTGGTCAGCGGACGACCGTCCAGCTGCCATTTCTTGCGGCCGCCGTCCAGCAGCTTGACCTTCTCGTGCCCGTAGAGCTTGAAGTACCAGTAGGCGTAGGCCGCGAACCAGTTGTTGTTGCCGCCGTAGAGGATCACGGTGTCGTCGTTGGCGACGCCGCGGTCGGACAGCAGCTTGGAGAACTGCTGTGCGTCGACGAAGTCGCGCTTGACCGGGTCCTGCAAGTCAGTACGCCAGTCCAGCCTGATCGCGCCGGCGATGTGGCCATCGTCGTAGGCGCTGGTGTCTTCGTCCACTTCGACGAAGACGAGATTGGCGGCCTCAGCATTCCTGAGATTGCTCTCAGCCCAGTCGGCAGAGACCAGGACGTCGGAGCGTGCCATGGTGGGTTCCTTTCGATTTCTTTCTGATCAGCCTGGTTAGGCGGGGTTGGGGCTGCGTCGCAGGCGCGCGACAAGCGGATAGAGCTGACAGCCCAGGCAGATGCCGAAGGCCGCGTTCAGGAAGGCGGCCACCAGTGCCGCCGTGGTGGCCACGACACCTGCCACCAGAGACCCGGCGGCGAATCCGGCAACGCCGCATGCCGCGAAGACGAAGCCGAACAGCTGCGCGAACTTCAGCGGCGGCGCGGGTTCACGCTCTCTGACCGGTCCCAGGCGGGGCGCCACGACGGTGGCGAACAGCCGGCCATAGGGGTGACGGCGCGGGCCGGCGACCGCGCCGACGGCAAAGACGACGGCCTGTAGGCCCAGAAGGACAGCGGCAGCGCGCGGACTGAATGCCGACACGACCAGGACTATCTCGAGAACCGCGGTCGTCACCCAGGCCGCGAACCGCGGCCCGCGAACATCCACGCCGCCTACCGCGACGCTCGTGTTGCTGCTCGACAAAGTGCTACTCCTAGGTGCTCCTATGGCACGGACGTGGACAGGAAAAATCAGGGGGAGACGGGCCACGGTAGGACTCCGAGGCTGCTCCGAGCGCGGCGCTGGACGGCGCGGCTACTCAGCAGCTACAGCAACAACAACATCCCGCGACGCGGCACAGATCGACTGCGCGACGCTTGGTGAGCATGGGCTCGATGCGGGATGGCACGCCGGACAGCTTACCCAATGACATAGTGATCAAGCCAACAGCGGTGCCAGGGCCGACCCGCAGGTCGGCGGCCTATGGGACCCGCAGGCCCGGTATCGCTTCGCTCTGCATCCTCGCCGGCGCGGGTCATGATTGCTTGAACTCTTCGAGCGTGATCGTTACTCCCCGGGTGACGCCTTCGATGATGACGTCTGACCCGCGCACTCCCTCGGCGGTCGGCGCCACCCCGAACGGCAGCCGCTGGTTGGGCAGCCTGCCGCTGAACGCGTGGAGCACCGCGTCTCGCTTGTCGTCCGGAACCCGTTCGTCGGCGGTGTCGGGTCCCATCAGAACGCCGGTAGGGGTGAATACCAGCGTCGCCTGGTCATCGGGCGCGATGGACAGGTCCATCGAGACGCTGACCCGGCGGTCGAAGTTGGCGGATTTCGGCGTGCCGCTGAACACCAGCCCGTGGTTGCCGGATATCCCTGATTCGGTGGTCCCGCCGGTGGCGTTGTTGGTCTCCTGGGGTGGCGCCTCGACCATCAGGTCGCTGATCCCCAGATACCGGCCCAGATACGTCGAGCTGATGATGATGCGGCTCTCCAGCTTGCCGACCGGCAGCTTCGCATCCGGCCTGATCAGCCACGATGCGTCGGTCAGGTCTACGGAGTACATGGTGGCTTCCAGGGTGGCCTTGCCGACCATCGCGTGATCGACGGCGTTGGCCTTGATCTCCAGCTCGTTGTAGTGGCGGCGCATCGCCTGCGGGATGAAGGGGAACGCCACGATGGCGACGAAGGGGTCCGATCCCAGATTGGCCGCCTTGCGGACGGTGGTCGACAGCCGGTATTCGGCGTAGATGCTTGTGCCGTAGTCGACGGCGATGGCGCCGCCGACGAGGACGGCCACCGCCACCGCCACCGCGACGAGACCGACCACCATCCTGCGCATCCGAATATTGTGGCCCACCGGGGCTGCTGGGCACAGCAAGCTCCGATTCGCCACCCGTTGCGCCACACCCGTATCGGCGTCGCCAGCGGGCCGCTACGGGGTCGCCATCGGGCTCACTACCACATCGCCATCGGGCCACTACCTCGGCGTCATCGGGCCAAAGACCAGGTGGCAAGTTATCGTTAGGTGACCTGGCCACCGCAGAAACCTGGGGCCACATGGCGTTATGAACATGCGAGATGCCTTTCCCACCAGCGCTGGAGGAGCTTGTTGGAGCTACTACTGCTGACTTCCGAGCTGCATCCTGACCCGGTATTGCCGGCGTTGTCGCTGCTCCCTCACACCGTGCGGACGGCACCGGCGGAGCCGTCGTCGTTGCTGGAGGCGGGCACCGCGGACGCCGTCATAGTCGACGCGCGCCAGGACCTGTCGGCAGGTCGCGGCCTGTGCAGGCTGTTGAGCACTGCGGGCCGATCGGTCGCGGTGTTGGCTGTGGTGAGCGAAGGCGGGCTGGTAGCGGTCAGCGCTGACTGGGGTCTCGACGAGATCCTCCTGCCCACCACCGGGCCCGCCGAGGTCGACGCCCGGCTGCGGCTGGTGATCGGCCGGCGCGGCGGGCTCGCCGACCAAGAAAGCGCCGGCAAGGTGACTCTTGGCGAGCTCGTCATCGACGAGGGCACCTACACCGCGCGACTGCGGGGTCGCCCGCTCGATCTCACCTACAAGGAGTTCGAGCTGCTCAAATACCTGGCTCAGCACGCCGGGCGGGTGTTCACCCGCGCCCAACTCCTGCACGAGGTGTGGGGGTACGACTTCTTCGGCGGTACCCGCACCGTCGATGTGCACGTGCGTCGACTGCGGGCCAAGCTGGGTCCGGAGCACGAAGCCTTGATCGGCACGGTGCGCAACGTCGGTTACAAGGCGGTCCGGCCGGCCCGTGGGCGGGCACCGATCGCGGAGTCCGACGAAGACGAGGACATCGAGCCCGGGCGAGACGGTGTCGAAGACCCGCTCGTCGACCCGTTGCGCACTCAGTGACCGACTCCACCTGGCGCTCAGCACTGTCCGCCGAAGAGCAGCGGCGCGTGCGTGAAATCGTCATGGCAGCAACCGAATTCGATGGTGTTGCACCCGTCGGCGAACAGGTGCTGCGCGAACTCGGCCAGGAGCGTACCGCGCATCTGCTGGTCACCGGCGCTGACGACACGATCAACGGCTATCTCAACCTCAACTCGCCGCGTGACGGCGAGGTCGCGATGGCCGAGATGGTGGTGCACCCGCAGGCCCGCCGCCGTGGTATCGGCTCCGCCATGGCACGCGCGACGTTGGCAAAGACCGCCCGGCACAACCACTTCTGGGCGCACGGCACGCTGGAGCCGGCCCGGGCGACGGCCGCAGCGCTGGGGCTGGTGACGGTCCGCGAACTGGTCCAGATGCGGCGCTCGCTTCGCGCTACACCCGACCCGGTGATCCCCGACGGAGTGTGGGTCCGCACCTACGCGGGCAGCGCCGATGACGCCGAGCTGCTGCGGGTCAACAACGCCGCGTTCGCCTACCACCCGGAACAGGGGGGGTGGGCGGCCGCGCAGCTCGACGAGCGCCGCAACGAACCGTGGTTCGACCCGCAGGGCCTGTTCCTGGCGTTCGGCGCCGCCGCGGGCGACGACCCAGACCGGCTACTCGGCTTCCACTGGACCAAGATCCACCGCGATCCTGCGGGCCTGGGCGAGGTCTACATCGTGGGTGTCGACCCGGCGGCGCAGGGCCGCGGTTTGGGAAAGGTTTTGACGTCGATCGGGGTGGCCTGGCTGGCACAGCGACTGGCCGGTTCGCCCGAGCCCACCGTGATGCTCTACGCGGAATCGGACAACGTTGCGGCGGTGCGGACTTACCAGCGGCTGGGCTTCACCACCTACAGCGTCGACACCGCGTATGCGCCGCCCGCCACCGACCGCACGTCCGCCGGATAGACCCCGTTTCCGGCCATGCAGACGCATACTTTCGGGGCGACCTGGCAACCTTCCTCTGGGAGCGGCCACAGCCACGGCAATGCGCTCGGGAAAACGCTGAAGAAAGCGAGATCGGTGAGCCTCGACAGGGTGGGGAAGGCGGTGGTCCTCGGCGTCACCACATGCGTCATCGCCGGCGCCGCGTTGACGGCCTGCGGCAATGACGACAACGGCCGCGGCGCCTCCTCGTCAGCCAACCCGGGAGGACGCGCGGCGGTGGTCTCGTGTGCCGGCAAAAATGCACTCACGGCCGAGGGGTCGAGCGCCCAACAGCTCGCGATCGCCGTGTTCAACCAGGCCTGGGGCCAGGCGTGTCAGGGCAAGAAGGTGAACTACAACGCGACCGGATCGGGTTCCGGCCGCGAGCAGTTCATCGCCGGCCATGTCGACTTCGCCGGCGCGGACTCGCCGCTGGTCTCGGAGCAGATCGGCCCGGCCGCCAAACGGTGCAATTCACACCCGGCGTGGGACCTGCCGCTGGTGTTCGGGCCCGTCGCGCTGATCTACAACCTGCCGGGCGTTCCGGCGCTGATCGTCAGCGGTGACGCGCTGGCCAAGATTTTCAGCGGCATGATCACGACGTGGAATGATCCGACGCTGGTCGCGCTCAATCGCGGCGTTGCGCTGCCCGACACCCGGATCACGCCGATCTATCGCACCGATCCCTCGGGAACCACCGACAACTTGCAGAAGTATCTGACGGTGGCCGCACCACAGAGCTGGACCCAGGGCGTGGGCACCCGGTTTCAGGGCGGCGCCGGACAGGGCGCCTCAAGTGCGAGCGGCGTGATTGAGGCGGTGCGGACCACGCCGGGAACCATCGGATATGTCGAAAAGGGGTATGCCGATCAGGCCGGCCTGCCGTACACCCAGATCGACACCGGTCATGGCGCGGTCCCGCTCACCAGCGATACGGCGCGCAACGGCGTCAACGCCGCCAAGTTCGTGGCGACGGGTAACGACCTGGTCCTCGACCTGGACTCCATCTACGGGACGCACGAGGCGAACGCCTACCCGTTTGTGCTGGCCACCTACGAGATCGTGTGCTCGGCGGGATACGACGCCGACACCGCTGCAGCGATCAAATCGTTCCTGACCGTGGCCGCCGGCGACGGTCAGGCCGGCCTTTCGGCAGGCGGCTACGTTCCGCTGCCCGATAAGGTCAAGGAGCGCTTGGTCGCGGCGATCAACGCAATGCAATAGCCGTTCAATCAGCACAAGACACTGCGCGACGCCCGCAAAGGGGGCGACAGAGGCGTAGGCAGGAGCGTTTAGTGGCCAAGCGGCTGGACCTGGAAAAGGTCAACATCTACTACGGGTCGTTTCAGGCGGTCGCGGATGTGTCGCTCTCGATTCTGCCGCGCAGCGTGACGGCGTTCATCGGCGCGTCGGGCTGCGGCAAGACGACTGTGCTGCGCACGCTCAACCGGATGCACGAGGTCATCCCGGGTGCGCGCGTCGAGGGCTCGGTGCTGCTCGACGACGAAGACATCTATGCCCCCGGCATCGACCCCGTCGGCGTGCGCAGAGCGATCGGGATGGTGTTCCAGCGGCCGAACCCGTTCCCCGCCATGTCGATTCGCGACAACGTGGTGGCCGGCCTGAAGCTGCAGGGGGTGCGCAACCGCAAGCTGCTGGACGAGACCGCCGAATACTCACTGCGCGGCGCGAACCTCTGGGATGAGGTCAAGGACCGGTTGCACAAGCCCGGTGGCGGATTGTCCGGTGGACAGCAGCAGCGCCTGTGCATCGCACGGGCGATCGCGGTGCAGCCCGACGTGCTGCTGATGGACGAGCCGTGTTCGGCGCTGGACCCCATCTCGACGATGGCCATCGAAGACCTGATCGGCGAGCTGAAGCAGGACTACACGATCGTCATCGTCACCCACAACATGCAGCAGGCCGCGCGGGTAAGCGATCACACGGCGTTCTTCAACCTGGAAGCGGTGGGAAAGCCCGGTCGGTTGGTGGAGATCGACGACACCGAGAAGATCTTCTCCAACCCGAGCCAGAAGGCCACCGAGGACTACATCTCGGGCCGCTTCGGCTAGAAGTACGGCGAGCGCTAGCGCGAGGTGGGACCGGTGTTGTCGTCGGGGAATCTGCCGGTCGCCTGGAAGATCACCCGCCGCGCGACTTCGACGGCGTGGTCGGCGAATCGTTCGTAGAACCGGCCCAGCAGCGTCACGTCGACTGCGGCCGCCACACCGTGCCGCCATTCGCGGTCCATCAGCACGCTGAACAAGTGGCGGTGCAGATCGTCCATCGCGTCGTCTTCTTCGCGGATCCGGGCGGCTTTTTCCGGGTCGCGCGA
>NZ_DATJYB010000245.1:0-4327 GCF_035499775.1 Mycobacterium sp.
CGGCCCGAGTCGGTGATCTTGGGTAAGCCGCTGTGGTAGGTCACCGTGTTGTTGAAGCTCGAGACATCGATGGAGTCGACGGTGTCGAACTGGACCTCATTGCCGTACGCATTGATCGTGGAGATGGTGAGGTTGCCACCGTGGCCGGTGACGGTAATCCGGTTGTTGAAATTGGAAATCACGATGGTGCCGACGCCGTCGACCTTCGCTTGATTGTCATTGCCCGAGACGGTGAGGCTGGCACAGGTGCCGGGTGCGGTAAATCTGTTGCCGTAGCTGGAAAACGTCAGTCTGCCGTTATTGCACGCGGTCTCCGTGATCGCGTTGCTGAAGCCGGACACCTCGATCACATCGGCGCTGTCGATGTTCACGCGGTTATCGAAACCGGTCAGCTTGAGGCTGGCGCAGTGACCGGTGATTTTCACTGCGCTGCTGTTTGAATTCAGCGTCACGCTGCCGTCGTTGCACGCGATCGTGTCGTTGGCGCCGCTCCCGCCGAGACTGAATGTGCCGCCGTGCTCCAGGGTGATCGGAGGGGCGCTCGTCGCGGCGCCGCTGTTCACGTTCGCGGGGGTGTTGCGCAGCTGATTCACCCCCCAGAAGATTGCCATCACGATTGGCGCCAGGAGGGTCGGCACGACGAAGAGAAGGATTATCGGCCAGCGCACCCCGCCGCCCCTGCGCGCCGGAGCCGTGTAGCCGGCGTTTGTGAAGCCCGCGTCGTAGTACGGAGCGTGGGGCGAAGATCTCGCTTCGGCAAGCCCGCGTTCGAGTTCGCGGATCCGCTTCTCGGGGTCGTCATCCTTCATTCGCCAAATGGTCGCACGCTTGCCTTCGCCAAGTCAGCCCGTAGCACGTGCTTGAGGATTTTCCCGGACGGATTTCGCGGACTTCGTCGAGCGTCACGGAGTGGCCAGGGTACGGATTGACGACGGTGACCATCACGTTTCATGCGCGGCGCGCCGCTTCCTGGGCAAGCTGCACGCGCGAGGTCAGGCCCAGTTTGGCGTAGACGTGAGTGAGGTGGGACTGCACGGTACGTGGTGAGACGAAAAGTCTTGTGGCGATGTCGCTGTTGGCCAGCCCTTCGCTCACCAGTCGCACCACGTCCAACTCGGTCGGGGTGAGTGACGCCCAGCCACTGGTCGGGCGTTTGCGTTCGCCGCGGCCACGCTGCGCATAGGCGATCGCCTCTTCGGTGGACAACGCCGCACCCTCGGCAAAAGCCGCGTCAAAATCCTTCTCCCCCATCTCATCTCGTAGCACCGCTACCGAGGCTACCGAGCCGGCGTCATAGACTTTGAAGCGGACCGCGCCGAGGCGTTGCCGGATCGCGTGTGCCGCGCCAAAGAGCCGGGTCGCCTCGCGGTGACTACCGGCGTCGCCGGCCAGAGCAGCGAGGCACTCCAGGATGCCGGGGATGAGCAGGTACGACGCGGTGGTCGCCGCGATCCCGAGTGCATCGTGGGCGTCGCGCTCGGCTGGTTCCGGCTCCCCCTCTGCGATCGACAGCGTGGCGCGCGTCCACAGTGCGTGCGACAGATAAAAGCCGGTCGCCGTCCTGATTGCCTCGTCAACCTCACGGCGGGCCGCGATCAGATCCCCACACGCCAGAGCGGCCTGCGCATGGCAGGTGCTTTGGGCCGCCGTCGCCCTGGACAAGACGTTCAGTTGCGGTCCGGCCTCGCACGCGTCCCGCGCCCCGGCGGCATCGCCGGCGGCCAGTGCGGCGACGGCCAACGAGGTGTAGCTCGCAGCGGAATGAATCCCGCCCAGCTCGACGGCGGCCTCGACGGCGGCCTCCGCCGCAGCCCGCGCCGCGACCGTGTCACCCTGATGCGCCAGCACATGGGCCAGCCTCGCAAGGCTATTCGCCTCAACGAGTCTGTCGTGAGCTGCCTGGGTTTCGGCCACCAGCTGACCCAATTGTGCTGCGGCGCCGACCAGGTCACCCTGCCTTGTCCGTACCACTCCGAGGCACCAGCGGCACACGCGCGCGACAAACCGGTCACCGATGGCCTCGGCAAGAGCGCGTCCTTCTTCGGCACACGTGCGCGCTGCGAGCGAGTCACCGGCCGCGCCTGCCGCGATCGCCTGCCAGGCGAGGATTTGGCTTAGCCGCCACCGGTCATCGACCGCGCGCGCCAGACCGATCGCCTCGGCGAAATAGCCCGGAGCCGCCTCCGCGTCGAAGAAGCCTGCAACGAACCCGCAGGCCGTGAGCGCGCGGCCCAGAAGGACGGGCTCGTCGACCTCGCGCGCGATCGACAGTGCCTGCTGAGCCTGCTCCCGGCTGTCAGCACCGTCTCTGACGGCGAGCACTGCCCTGTCGGCCAGGGCTCGTGCCCGCGCCGCCGCCGTCGTATTGTCGGGCTGCGCGTCGAAGTCGGCAAGCGCTGCGTCTAACGCCGCCAGCCCTTCCCGCACACGACCCCGAGCGAGCCACAACGGTTGCAGCGACGATGCCAGCGCCAACGCGAGCTCGATTGCGGAGTTTTCCCGACTCCAGGTGAAGGCCGCCCGTAGATTGTCGATCTCGGTTTCGGTCTGCTCGAGGCGCTGATCATTGTGACTGCCTGCCGGGGCGTCAAGCAGGGCAGCGAGTGCGGTGTAGTGGTCTCTGTGCCGCGAGCGAATGGCATCGGCTTCACCGGACTCGCCGAGTTTCTCCAGCGCATACTGTCGCACAGTTTCAAGCAACCGGTATCGCGTTCGGCCCCTTATGTTTTCGGCGACGACTAACGATTTGTCGACCAGCAGGGTGAGCTGATCGAGGACTTGGTAGCGCTCGAGCCCATCGGTGCCCGCGACCACCTGGGCCGCCTCCAGATCGAATCCGCCGAAAAACACCGCAAGCCGACGGAACAGGACACGATCGGTTTCGGTCAGCAGCGCGTGCGACCAATCCACCGAAGCCCGCAACGTCTGCTGACGGCGCACCGCGGTGCGCGCACCCCCGGTCAACAGACGAAAGCGGTCATGCAGGCTGTCGAGGATCTCGCCGACCGACAACGACCGCACCCGCGCCGCGGCCAACTCGATCGCCAAAGGCATCCCATCCAGCCGGGCGCAGATCTCCACGACGGTCGCGGCGTTGTCGTCGGTGACGTTGAAGTCAATCTGGGCCAGCCGCGCACGGTCGGCGAACAACTCGATCGCCTCATCGGACACCGACAGCGACGGCACCCGCCACGTCGCCTCCCCCGGCACACCGATCGGTTCCCGACTGGTCGCCAGCAGCGTCAGCCCCGGCGCCCCACCCAACAGCGCCACGACCAGGTCGGCGCACGCATCCAGCAGATGCTCACAGTTGTCCAGCACCACCAGCAGCTGACGGTCACGGGCGAACCGCAGCAACGTATCCATCGTCGAGTGGCCGGGCTGATCAGGCAGACCTAGCGCGCGCAATACCGCCACCGGCACCACCGCGGGATTGGTGATCGGCGTCAGATCCACATACCAGACACCCTCGGCATAGTCGCCCGCCAACCGGTTGGCGATTTCTACCCCCAGGCGCGTTTTGCCGGCCCCGCCGGCACCGGTCAAGGTGACCAACCGGTTCTGCGCCAGCAGCTCGCGCACCTCTGCCAGCTGCAGGCCGCGTCCGATAAAGCTGGTAAATAGCGCTGGAAGATTATGTGCCACAACGTGTTTCGACGTAGGCAGCGGTGGGAAGTCGTTGCGCAGATCGGGATGGCACAGTTGGACGACGCGTTCCGGGCGGGCCACACCACGCAGCTCATGACTGCCCAGATCGGTCAACCACACATCGGCGGGCAGCGCGTCAGCGATCAAGGCTTCGGTGACACCCGACAACACCGTCTGCCCGCCATGAGCCAGATTGCGCAGCCGCGCCGTCTTATTGATGGCGGGCCCGATGTAATTGCCTTCATCGCGCAGCTGCACCTCGCCGGTGTGCACTCCGATCCGCAAGTTGATCGGAGCCAAGGGAGCGCGCTGCAGTCCCAGTGCACAGGCCACCGCATCACTGGCCCGCGCGAAGGCCACGACGAAGCTGTCGCCCTCGCCCTGCTCGACCGGCCGCACCCCGCCATGCGCCGCCAGCAGATCCGACAGCTCCTGATCCAGCCGCGCGAATGCCGCCGTCATCTGCTCGGGCTGGGTCTCCCACAGCCCCGCGGAATTCTCGACGTCCGCCAATAGCAGCGTCACCGTGCCCGTCGGCAAAAGCCCGCTCACGCCAAGATCGCTCCAGTTCAGCTGCGGCATGTCCACCCGCGGATCAATCTCGCTCATGCTAGTCAGCATGCCGCCCGGATACGCCACATAACATCCGCGGAACCGCGCATCTCTCCCGCCGAGCAGA